>DATCLV010000200.1:0-2052 GCA_036563745.1 Acidimicrobiales bacterium
CGGGTCACTCACCAGCGTCCCCGAGGCGGCGTCGGCGTCGACGAACGTGCCGGTGGCGGCGTCGACCCGGGCGAAACCGCTGAAGCTGAACCAGGACCACGGCACGCGGAGGCCGCCGTCGGCGACGACCGGGCTGCCGGCCGGGACGGCGTCCTCCGGCACGTCGTGCTCCAGCAGGTCGACCGACCACCGGGTGGCGCCGGTGGCCGTGTCGAGCGCGGTCACCGTGAGCCCGTCCTGCACGTAGACCAGGTCGCCGTACGTCGCGACCGGCGTGCCCGGCACGGTCGCCTCCCACTGCAGCGCGGCGTCGGCCACCGAGGCCGCCGTGAGCGTGGTCTCACCCGGGTTCCAGTCGCTGCGCCCCGCGTCGAAGCCCGGCTGCACCCAGCAGCCGGTCAACGTCGTGCCCAGCACCGCGGCCACCGCCGCGCGCGCCCACATCCGCCCCATGCCCACATCCCCCTCGTCGATGGGTCGACGGGGAGGAGGCTACGCGACGGAAGGCGTCAGGACCTGGCCGTCGCCTCGTCGATGCCCTGGAGCAGGGTGTTCCACGACAGGGTGGCGCACTTGATGCGGACCGGGAACTTCACCACGCCCCGCAGCGCCTCCAGGTCGCCGAGCTTCACGTCCTCGTCGATCTCCAGGTCGTCGGCGGTGGTGGGCTCGGCCCCGTCGCCGTCCGGGCCGTCGAGCGACTGCTCGTGGATCGACATCATCGCCTTGAACGCCCGGGACAGCGCCCGCACCTCGTCGAGCGTCTTCCCCTTCACCGCCGCCGACATCATCGACGCCGACGACTGGCTGATCGAGCAGCCCTGGCCGGCGATGCGCACGTCGCGCACCGTGCCGCCCTCGGGGTCGACGTCGAGGTAGACGACGATCTCGTCGCCGCACAGCGGGTTGAACCCCTCCACCCGCGTGTTCGGGGGCACGGGCAGCTCGCCCCGGTTCCGGGGGTTGCGGTAATGGTCGAGGATGATCTCCCGGTAGAGATCTTCGAGACCGGGCATGCAGGGGGATCCTTCCGGGACTAGACGGCGAAGAAGTCTCGCGTCGCTTCCAGCGCGTCGGCCAGCGCGTCGACGTCGTCGGTGTCGTTGTAGACGTAGAACGACGCCCGCGCCGTGGCCGTCAGACCCAAGCGGCGCATCAGCGGCTTGGCACAGTGGTGGCCCGCCCGCACGCAGACCCCGTGCTGGTCGAGGACCTGCGACACGTCGTGGGCGTGGATGTCGCCCAGCTGCAGCGACAGCACGCCGCCCCGGTCGGCCGGCTCCGACGGGCCGTGGATCGTGAGCTCGTCGCCGAACCGCTCGGTGAGCGTGCGCAGGGCGTAGGCGGTGAGCGAGACCTCGTGGTTCCGGATCGCCGCCGGCCCGATGGCGTTCAGCTCGTCGACCGCCGCCGCCAGCCCGACCGCCTCGGCGATCGGCGGGGTGCCGGCCTCGAACTTCCACGGGATGTCGTTCGGCGTCCAGCTGTCGAGCCGCACGTCACGGATCATCTCGCCGCCGCCGAGGAACGCCGGCATCGCCTCCAGCAGCTCCTCGCGGGCCCACAGCACGCCGATGCCGGTGGGGCCCAGCATCTTGTGGCCGGTGAAGCCGAAGAAGTCGGCCCCCAGGGCCTGCACGTCGGTGGGCAGGTGGGGGACGTACTGGGCGCCGTCGACCAGCAGCAGCGCCCCGGCGGCGTGCGCCGCCTCGGCCAGCCGCTCGATCGGGGTGAGCGTGCCCAGCACGTTGGACATCGCGGTGACCGACACCAGCTTCACGCCGTCGACCAGGCGGTCGAGGTCGGTCAGGTCGAGCGAGTAGTCGTCGGCCACCGGGAGGTAGCGCAGCTCGATGCCTCGCTCCTCCTTGAGCATCAGCCACGGGACGATGTTGGCGTGGTGCTCCATCTCGCTGAGCAGCACGGCGTCGCCCTCGCGCAGGTTGGCGCGGCCCCAGGCGTGGGCGACCAGGTTGATCGCCTCGGTGACGTTCTTCGTGAACACCACGCCGTTGGGGGAGGGGGCGCCGATGAAGCGGGCCACCTTGGCGC
>DATCLV010000222.1:0-2206 GCA_036563745.1 Acidimicrobiales bacterium
GGGTCGGCCAGCGCCCCCAGGGCGGTCTGGAGGTCGACGTCGGCCAGGTCGACAGGAGGAGGTACCGGCATGGTTGTTCGATCGGTATCGTACGACGAGCGCTTGTCAGACGATGATCGAACGATAGGGGAGCCCGTTCCATGACCACCAAGCTCGGCCGCATCGGCGTCTGGACCAGCATCCGGCAGTGGCCCACGGACCCCGACCAGGTGGCCGAGGCCGCCCGGGCACTCGAGGCGAACGGCTACGGCGCCCTGTGGCTCGGCAGCGCCCCGGGCGACCTGGCGCTCCCGGCCGCCGTGCTCGACGCGACCGAGCGACTGGTCGTGGCGACGGGCATCGTCGACATCTGGACGAACCCGGCCCCCGCCGTGGCCGTCGCCCACCATCGGCTCGTCGAGCGGCACCCGGACCGGTTCCTCCTGGGGCTGGGCTCCAGCCACGCGGTGCTCGTCGAGGCGACCGGCGAGAGCTACGTGAAGCCGTTGAGCCGCCTGCGCCACTTCCTCGACGAGCTCGACGCCGCCGACCCGCCCGTCCCCGCCGACCAGCGGGTCCTGGCCGCCCTCGGGCCCAAGGCGCTCGACCTCGCCGCCGAACGCTCGGCCGGTGCCCACCCGTACCTGGTGACCCCGGAGTACACCGCGCAGGCCCGGGAGCGCCTCGGCACCGGGCCGCTGCTGGCGACCGAGCAGAAGGTGGTCGTCACCACCGACGCCGCCGAGGCCCGGCGGGTCGCCCGGCGGGCGCTGGCGATCTACATGGAGCTCCCCAACTACCTGCGCAACCTCCGCCGCCTCGGCTTCGAGGACGCCGACTTCGCCGACGGCGGCAGCGACCGCATCGTCGACACGCTGGTCGCCTGGGGCGACGTCGACACCGTCCGGGCCCGCGTGCAGGAGCAGCTCGACGCCGGCGCCGACCACGTCGCCCTGCAGGTCCTGTGGAGCGGCGATCCCGCCGCGCTCCCCCTCCCGGCCTGGCAGGAGGTCGCGACGGCCTTGACCTGACAGGGGTCGTCGCGCCGGCAGGCCGCCCGCTCATCCGCCTGCCGGTCGGCGACCCCTCGTCGGGACCCCGGCGGGGCGACGGTCACCGCCGCCGTCGCCCCGCCGGGCCCCTCGATCGCCGCGGCTCCGCGCCATCGGCCCGGTCGGGCCCACCGGGCGGTGTGGTCACTCGCGCAGCCGGCCGAGGAGCTCGGCCGCCATCCGTTCGGCGGCCTCCTCGTCGCCGAGGTCCGCCGGCGCGACCACGTGCTCGATCCGCTGGTCACCGCCGGCGCGGAGCTCGACGCCGAAGCCGGCCTCCCAGCCGGCGCGACCACGGCGGTGGTCGGGTGACACCCACCCCAGCCCGTAGCCGGCCGCGGCGATCGCGTCCCGGTGGGTGTCGAGGTGGTCCCGCAGCAGGCGGGCCACCCGGCGCTCGCGGGTCTCCCAGGCCCGGTCGGCGCCGCTGGTCACCACGGCGGCCCGGTACTGGGCGGCGTCGAAGGCGAGGGTGGGCAGGTTGTGCGTCTCGCCGTCCTCGTCGCGGGGCGCCCGCGGGACGGTCGGCCGGTGGTAGACGCCGACGTAGTCGCGGAAGTCGTACCAGCGGACGACGCCGTCCCGCTCGCTGATGATGCAGGCCGCGCAGCCGCACCCGGCCTCGCCGCAGGAGCACCGGTAGACGGCGACCCGGCGGGGCGGGTCGGTGGGGAGCAGCGGCGAGTCGGGACCGAGGACGTCGTCCGGATCGAAGCCCTGGTACCCGGTCGCCCGCCCGATGAGGTCCTCGCCGTCGACCAGCACGGCGACCCACGGCCGGTCCGGGTGGAACCCCGGTTCGATGCGAAACCCGATCCGCCGCACCCTCGCCACCCGCCCAGCGTATGGCGGTCGGGCGGTGTCCCAGCTTTCGGCCGGTGGCGGGCGGGACGACATCGGGCGTGCTGAGGACCTCGCTCCGTGGCGTCTGGACCCACCGCGCCGCGCTGCTATCGGTTGGCGAACCAGCTGAGCAGCGCCGGGAGACCTCGGTCGAAATCGTCGATCACCAGATCAGCTCCGGCTGGTCGCAGCTCGTCCGTGGGGTGGGCCCCGACGCCGACGAGGATGCAGGCGACGCCGACCTGCTGGGCGGCCTTTGCGTCGAGGGGTGTGTCGCCGATGACGACGAGGTCCCGCTCGGCGAGCCGGCGGTCACGCTGACGGGCTCGCTC
>DATCLV010000226.1:0-4714 GCA_036563745.1 Acidimicrobiales bacterium
CACCAGCGCCGCGGTGATCCCGACGAGGATGGCGGTCAGGCGGATGCGGGCGGTGTCGGCGTCGGTGGCCCGGCCGGCGGAACCAGCGGAACCGGCGGAACCAGCGGTGGCAGCGGCCCGGTCCGGGGAGGACTGCGGGGACGGCGTGGTGGTGGTGTCGCTCATCGGTGGGGCGGCCCGGGTGGGGGAGCGGGCCGCGGTCCCACGCTAACCACCGCGCCGCTCGTCGAGCAGATCCTGCAGGTAGGCGATCTCGGCCTGCTGGCTCTCGGCCATCCCGCCGGCCAGCCGGCGCACGAACTCCTCGCCCGCCGTGCCGGCGGCGGCCTCCGCCATGTGGATGCCGCCCTCGTGGTGGCGGATCATCAGCTCGAGGAACAGGGTCTCGGCCTCGACGCCCCGGGCGGCGGTGAGGGCGGCGATCTCGTCGTCGTCGGCGAGCCCGGGCATCGGCGTGTCCGGGTCGCCGTGGTCCATCCACTGCATGGGCGGGTCGACGCTGGTGGGCGGGAGCCCCCAGGCGTCGAGCCAGCCCCGCATCTCGCCGATCTGGGCCTGCTGGGTGAGGGCGATGTCGCGGGCGAGCTGCCGGATGTCGGGGTCGTCGGTGCGGTCGCGCACCAGCTCGGAAAGCTCGACGGCCTGGTCGTGGTGACGGGCCATGTCGCGGGCGAAGCCCACGTCGACCGACCCCTCGCCCGGCGGGCCGTCGTCGCCCGCCCACCACCGCCCGGCCGCCACGCCGGCGGCGACCGAGGCCACGACCAGCGCCACGCCCGTCAGGACCGCGGCGACCCGTCTCACTCGGTGAACGTGGTGCCGCTGTGGCAGGGCGCGTTGGGCTCGGGAGCCGTCATCGCCTTGCGGTACTGGGTGATGAACTGGTCGGCCCGCGGGTCGGGCAGGCCGTCGAGCTGGATCTGGGCGCCCCACGCGGAGAGCACCACGGGGGCCGGCAGCTCGCCGTCGGCCCAGGGCGACGCCAGCGTGTCGGGCTGCTCGGCGTACTGCCGGATGAGGTCGATCTGGTCGGCGGGCAGGTCGGGGCGGTAGGTGATCCACACGGCCCCGTGCTCCAGCGAGTGGACGCCGGCCTCGCTGACGATGGGCCGGTCGTAGAACCCGCAGGTTTGCCACACCTCGGCGTGGTCGCCCCCGACGGGCGGGGTCTGGGCGTAGTCGACCCGGTGGTCGACGTGGTTGGCGGACAGGCCGTCGTAGGTGACCACCTCACCCCGCGGCACGGTGGTGGTCGGCCCGGACGACGCGTCGGCGTCGTCGCCGCCGTCGTCGTCGCCACCGCAGGCCGCGGCCGTGAGGGCGGCGACGACCAGCATCACGGAGAGAGCCCGGCGCATCCGCCGACAGTACATTCCGGCGACATGGCGCTTCCCCCTCGGCTGAAGGAGCTCGCGGCGCGCGTGGCGAACACCGGGCGCTGGGGCCCCGACGACGAGCGGGGCACCCTCAACCTGCTCACCCCCGAGGCCGTGCTGCGGGGCGTGCGGGCGGTCCGGCAGGGCAAGGTGTTCTCGCTGGCGATCCCGTTCGACGAGGACGGCCCGCAGACCGGGGCGATCCCGGGCCGCGACAACCCGGCGCGGGAGATGCTGATGGTGAACACGCCGTTCACCGGCGACCCCGACGACTTCTGCACCAGCGACGACAAGGTGACGATGGGCGTGCAGGCGGCGACCCACTGGGACGCGCTGGCCCACGTGAGCTACGAGGGGCGCCTCTACAACGGCATCCCCGCCGGCGCGGTCGACGCCTCCGGCGCCTCGCGTCTCGGCATCGACCGCTTCGGCCCGGTGGTGGGGCGGGGGATCCTGGCCGACGTCGCGCGCGCCCACGGGGTCGACCACTTCGACGAGGCCCACCCCATCACCGGTGACGACCTCGACGCCGCGCTCGCCCTCGCCGGCGGCGACGGCCCGGGCACCGGCGCCGGCACCGGCACCGGCACCGGCCTCACGGTCGAGCCCGGCGACATCCTCCTCGTCCGCACCGGCCAGATGCACTGGCTCCGGGAGGGCGACAAGGACCGCTACGGTCACCCCGCGCCGGGCCTGTCGACCCAGTCGGTCGAGTGGCTGCGCGACCACGACGTCGCCGCCGTCGCCACCGACACCCTCGCCTTCGAGGTCTTCCCCGGCGAGGACCCGGCGGTCCTCCTGCCCGTCCACCTGCTCCACCTCGTCGACATGGGCCTGGTGCAGGGCCAGCTGTGGGCCCTCGACGAGCTGGCCGCCGACTGCGCCGCGGACGGCCAGTACGACTTCCTGCTCACGGCCACCCCGCTGCCGCTCACCCGCGCCGTCGGCGGCCCGGTCGCACCCACCGCGGTGAAGTGACAACGACGGACCGCGTTCGCTTCTCCGAGTAGTGTGCGGAGTGGCAGGCAGCAGCGCGGGCACCCCCTGGGGAGATCGATGCATCCGGACATACCGGAGGAGCAGGCGTACTTCGATCACGCCCTCGACTTGCGCGAGCGGCTGGACGCGAACCTCGACCGCGCCGCCTCGCTCGCCGCCGATCCGAAGACCGCCGCGGAGCTGCGCCGCCGGGTCGGGGCGCTCGGCGTGGTGGACCCGGCCCAGTCGGTCGCCTTCGGCCGCATCGACCAGGACGGCCAGCGCTACTACATCGGCCGCGGCGCCATCTGGGACGAGAAGAACGACCTGGTGGTGGTCAACTGGCAGGCGCCGGTCGCCGCGCCCTTCTACACGGCCACCCCCAACGACCCGCACGGCATCGACCTGCGCCGCATCTACCGGTGCCGCGACAACCGCATCCTCGACATCGAGGAGCTGGTGTTCACGGCGGTCGCCGACCGCATCGCCGCCAACGGGCACGGCGACGACGACCTCGACGAGGGCGTCGACGACGAGGTCGAGGGCGACGCCGACGACGGCACCGCCCACGAGCGCCGCCTGGCCCGCCGCCACGGACTGGTGATGACCGACACGCTGCTGGAGGCGCTGAGCCGGGAGCGGTCGGGGGAGCTGGCCGACATCGTCGCCACGATCCAGGCCGCCCAGTACGACGTCATCACCCGCGACCCCGAGCAGCTGCTGATCGTCCAGGGCGGGCCCGGCACCGGCAAGACCGTCGTCGGCCTGCACCGGGTGTCGTGGCTGCTGTTCAACCGCCGCGAGCAGCTCGCCGAGAAGGACGTCCTGATCGTCGGCCCCAACAAGGGCTTCATCCGCTACATCTCCGCGGTGCTGCCGTCGCTGGGCGACGAGGCGGTGGTGCAGCTGCCGCTCACCGGCCTGGGCCCGCGGGTGAAGGTGTCGCGGGTCGACCCGGTGGAGGTGCGGCGCCTCAAGGGCGACCGCCGGATGCTGCGCCTCATCCTGCGGGCGATCCGCAACCGCGAGCGGGTGTCGCGGCGGATCGTCGAGTTCACCGTCGAGGGCCGGCGGGTGCAGTTCGAGGGCGAGAAGCTGGCGGTGAAGGCCCGGCAGCTCGCCGGTCAGCCCCACAACGAGATCCGCCGGGCGCTGCGGGCGTTCGTGCTCGACGAGGTGGAGCGCCAGCTGTCCCAGCGGGCGGGCTTCGGCGGCTACGAGCCCGACGTGCGGGGCGAGGCGGGGCGGGAGATCGACAACTACCTGGAGCGGGTCTGGCCGCACCTGACCCCGCAGAGCTTCCTGGTCGAGCTGTTCTCCACCCGCAGCCGGCTGGAGGCGGCGGCCGCCGGGCTGCTGACCAGCGACGAGATCGACCTGCTGCTCCTGCCCCGCGACCTGCCGGTGGCCGAGTGGCCCTGGGCGGTCGACGACATCCCGCTCCTCGACCTGGCCGAGACCCTGCTCAACGGCCCGCCGCCCACCTACGAGCACGTGGTGGTCGACGAGGTGCAGGACCTGTCGCCCATGCAGTTCGAGTCGATCCGCCGCCGGTCCCGCACCGGGTGGATGACCGTGCTGGGCGACCTGGCCCAGGCCACGAGCCCGTGGGCGCCGGCGTCGTGGGAGGAGGTCGCCCTCCACCTGCGGCGCGACCGGGTGAACACCGAGCTGGTGGAGCTGTCGCTCGGCTACCGGCTGCCGAGCGAGGTGCACGAGGTGGCGATGCGGCTGCTGCCCGAGATCGCCCCCCGCCTCAAGCGGCCCGATCCGCTGCGCTCCAGCGGCCACCCGGTGGCGGTCACCTCGGCGCGGCCCGACCAGCTCCCCGCCGCCGTGGTGCGCACGGTGCGCGACCTGCTGGGCCAGGGTCTGGTGGGTGTCATCGCCCCCGGGCGCGACCTGCCGAGGGTGACCGAGGCCCTGCAGGCGGCCGGCGTGGCGTGCACGCCCGAGCTGCAGCCGGGCTCGCAGGTGGTGGCCCTGCAGGCCGAGCAGGCCAAGGGCCTGGAGTTCGACAACGTGGTGGTCGTGGAGCCCGCCCAGATCGCGGCCGAATCGCCGCAGGGGTTGCGGGCGCTCTTCGTAGCATTGACCCGACCGACCCGCCGGCTGTCGCTGGTCCACGCCGAACCCCTCCCCCGGGTTCTGGGTCTCGACAGCCCTGTCCCGGAGTCACCCGTGTCCCACATCACCCTCGAGGACGACGTCCAACCCGAGCCGGAGCGGCCGCGGTTCCTCGCCTCGCCCGCCCCGGCGCCCTCGGCGCCGCCGTCCTCGGTGTCCCCGGGCCCGACGTCGTCGCCCTCGCAGCCGGCGCCGGCCGCCCGCGTGGAGGAGCCCTACGACCGGCCCGACCC
>DATCLV010000230.1:0-1553 GCA_036563745.1 Acidimicrobiales bacterium
CCGGGTCGGCACGCTCGGCCTGGCCTGGGACGGCGAGACCGAAACGGTGGTCATCGAGGCCATCGCGGTGGGCGACTACGAGTCCGAGGAGCCCACCGAGGAGGAGCTGGCCAAGCTCGACCGGCTGCGGGTGCGCCTGACCCCGGCCGCCACCCGCGCGTTCATCAAGCGGGCGAAGAAGGTCGTGGCCGCCGGCCGCCCGCCGTGCCCGCTGTGCGGGCTGCCGCTGGACCCGACCGGGCACCTCTGCCCGCGCCACAACGGCTACCGCGGCCGGTAGCGACGGGCGCCCCGGATCGCGCGTTGTCTGGTTCGGCACGACACCGGCTCCGGTCGGATCTGCCGGTCGAGGAGGCCGTACGGCTGCTGCGGCACGGCGACCTGGAGCTCGAGGGTCGCCTGCGGGGGGCCTCCAACACCACGCTGCGCGCGGTCGTGACGCTCGACGGCGTGGCGACCCGCTGCGTCTACAAGCCGATCGCCGGGGAGCGTCCACTGTGGGACTTCCCGGACGGCACGCTGGCCGCCCGGGAGGTGGCCGCCTACCTGGTCTCCGAGGCGACGGGCTGGAACATCGTCCCGCCGACGGTGCTGCGCGACGGCCCGCTGGGCCCGGGGGCCTGCCAGCTGTGGGTGCCGACGCGCACCGGGGCGGACGCGCTGCGGGTGGGGTTCGTGCCCGCCGAGCGCCTGCCCGCCGGGTGGCACGCGATCGCCGACGCCGTCGACGACGACGGCGGCGAGTACCTGCTGGCCCACGCCGACGACCCCGGGCTGGCCCGCATCGCGCTGCTCGACGTCGTGATCAACAACGCCGACCGCAAGGGCGGGCACGTGCTGCCCGCCCTCGACGGCACGCTGCGCGGCGTCGACCACGGGGTGACGTTCCACGTCGAGGACAAGCTGCGCACCGTGCTGTGGGGTTTCGTGGGCCGACCGCTGGCCGCCGAGGACCGGGCCACCCTCGAGTCGCTACGGGCCGCCCTCGACGGCGACCTGCGGGAGCGCCTCGGCGAGCTGTTGACCGTCGAGGAGGTCGAGGCCACCGTCGCCCGGCTCGACCGGCTGCTGGCCGTCGGGGTCTTCCCCGCCCCCGACCCCGGCCGTTACGTCGTGCCCTGGCCGCCGATCTGAGGTCGTCGGCGGCGCCACGCCGACGTAGGGAACGCGGGGCGCGAACGGTCGTTACGCTGGGCCGCATGGACGCGTGGCTCGCCCCTGCCCTGCCCCGACTCCCCGAGCGGGGTGGACCCCTCGCCCTCTACGACACCGCCCGGGCCGCCGTCGTCCCCGAGACGGGTGACGGGCCGCGACGCATGTACGTGTGCGGGATCACGCCGTACGACGCGACCCACCTGGGGCACGCGGCGACGATGATCGCCTTCGATCTGGTGAACCGGTACTGGCGTGACCTCGGGTACCCGGTGACGTACGTGCAGAACGTCACCGACATCGACGACCCGCTGCTGGAGCGGGCCGCCCGGGACGGGGAGGACTGGATCGTGCTGGGGATGCGCGAGACCGCCCTGTTCCGCGAGGACATGGAGTCGCTG
>DATCLV010000238.1:0-3557 GCA_036563745.1 Acidimicrobiales bacterium
GTCGAGCAGCTCGGGCGGGGTGCCGCCGAGGCGGGCGATCTCCCGCAGCAGCGCCGGGTCGCCGCCCTGGTGGACCCGCTCCACCCGGTGGGTCGTCGGTGCCCGCCGGCCGGACACGACGAGCGCCCGCGGCGGGCGGCCGTGGTCGTGCTCGAGGCGGCGGGCGGTCTCGTAGGCGACGACTGCCCCCATGCTGTGGCCGAACAGGGCGACGGGCCGGTCGAGCCAGCCGCCGCCGAGGAGGTCGGCGACGACCGCGTCGCGGAGCTCGGCGATGGAGTCGAGGCACGGCTCCCCCAGGCGGTCCTGCCGGCCGGGGTACTGCACGCCGACCACGTCGACGTCGGGGACCAGCAGCCGGGCCAGCGGCGCGTACCAGCTGACGGCCCCGCCGGCGTGGGGGAACACGACCAGCCGCCGCCGCGCCCCGCCGGGACCGGCGCCGGCGGCGGCGGGGAGGCGGCGCAGCCACGCGCCGTCGCGCCCGGGGTGCCCGGGGTCGGCACGGTCGCCCTCCAGGGGTACGCCCACGGGGCCGCATGGTACGGTCCGCGGCCGGTGGGGGGAGCACGGTGATCGAGGAGGTCCTGCCGCGGGCGGCCGTGGGTTCGGAGGTCCTGGGGGACCCGCCGGAGGCCGTGCTGCTGCCCGAGGAGGAACCGGTCGTGGCGGAGGCCGTCGAGAAGCGGCGGCGCGAGTTCGCCACCGGCCGCCTGTGCGCCCGCCGCGCCCTCGGCCGCCTCGGCGTGCGGCCGGCGGCGATCCTGCCGGGCCCGGGCGGCGAGCCGGTGTGGCCCGCCGGGGTCGTGGGGAGCATCACCCACTGCGCCGGCTACCGGGCGGCCGCGGTGGCGTGGGCCGACGACGTGCCGTCGCTCGGCATCGACGCCGAGCCGCACCACCCGCTGCCGGCCGGGGTGCTCGACGCGGTGGCGTCGCGGGACGAGCAGCTCCTGCTCCGGCGGCTGATCGTGACCGGCCCCGAGGTCCACTGGGACCGGGTGCTGTTCAGCGCCAAGGAGGCCGTCTACAAGGCGTGGTACCCGTTCGCCGGGGCGATGCTCGACTACCGCGAGGCCGAGGTCGCCCTGCACCGCGACGGGACCGTCGAGGCGCGGCTGCTGGTGCCCGGCCCCGTGGTGGACGGCCGGGAGCTGACCGGCTTCACCGGGCGCTGGCACGTCGGCGACGATCTGGTGGTCACCGCCGCCAGCCGCCCGACCTGGGCCTGACACCGGCACGCCACGACGCCGGGACACCCGGTGGTCGGCGAACCGGCCCGCGAACGAGAGAGCAGCCTCCCCCGTTTCGGGGGGCAGCTTCGTGTCGCTCGGGCGCGACCGGCCGCCCGCCGTGGCGGTGGACGGCGGGCGGCCGGGTGGCGGCGGACCGGGTCGGTCGGGGGCGCCGGGTGGGCCGACGCCCCGGGACCTGGCCGGCCGAGCCGTTGGCCCGTCAGGCCGCGGGCTCGGCCGGTTCGACCAGTGCCAGGCGGTGCTCGATCTCCCGGGCCAGCTGCGCCACCGTCGGGTGGTCGAAGGCCAGGGTCGCGGGCAGCCGCAGGCCGGTGAGCACGTTGAGCCGGTTGCGGAGCTCGACCGCGGTGAGCGAGTCGAACCCGAGGTCCTTGAAGGCGCTGTCGGTGTCGACCAGCTCGGGCCGGGCGTAGCCGAGCACCGCCGCCACCTCGACCTGCAGGACGTCGACCAGCACCCGCAGCCGCTCGCCGGCGCCGTCGCCGGCCTCGTCGAGCCGGCGGGTCAGCTCGGCACGGTCGATTCGGGGCCGGCCGCCCACGGTGCCCGCCGTCGCCAGGAGCGCCGGGTTCCCGGCCATCCGCTGCCACACCGCCGGCATCGGCCCGTAGCGGGCGACGGCCCGCAGGCTCGGCAGGTCGACGTGGATCGGGACCAGCAGCGCGTCACTCCGCCACAGCGCGGCGTCGAACAGCGCCAGGGCGTCGTCGGTCTCGAGCGGGATGAACCCGGCCCGGCGGAGCCGGTCGTGGTCGAGGTCGTCCATGCCGCCGGTCGCCCCGCTGGTCTCGGCCCACTGCCCCCACGCCAGCGACACGGCCGGCAGCCCGCCGGCCCGCCGGTGGGCGGCCAGCGTGTCGAGGAACACGTTGGCGGCGGCGTAGTTGCCCTGCCCGCCGGCGCCGCTCACCCCGGACGCCGACGAGAACAGCACGAACGCCGTCAGGTCGAGGTCGCGGGTGACCTCGTGCAGGTTCCAGGCGCCGACCGCCTTGGGGCCCAGGACGCCGTCGAGGCGCTCGGGTGTGAGCAGCGACACCAGGCCGTCGTCGACGACGCCGGCGGTGTGCACCACGCCCCGGAGGGGCCGGTCCGCCGGCACCGCGGCCACGAGGGCTTCGAGCGCCGCTCGGTCGGCGGCGTCGCACGCCGCGACCGTGACGTCGGCACCGAGCGCCTCCAGCGACGCCACCAGCTCGGGCGCCCCGGGGGCGTCGATGCCCCGGCGGCTGGTGAGCAGCAGGTGCCGCACCCCGTGGTGGGTGACCAGGCGCCGGGCGACGAGCCCGCCGAGCGTCCCGGTGCCGCCGGTGACGAGCACGGTGCCGTCGGGATCGAAGCCGGGCCGGGTCAGCGCCAGCTTGCCGACGTGACGGGCCTGGCTCATCAGCCGGAACGCCTCGCCGGCCCGGTGGATCGGCCACGACCGCAGGGGCAGGTGCGCCAGCTCCCCCCGCTCCAGCAGGTCGACGATCGACGCCAGCATCCGGTGCAGCTCGGCGGGGACCTCGTCGGTGAGCTTCCAGACGTCGAACTGCGTGTAGCGGACGCCCCGGTGGGCGGCGGCGACCTGCGCGGGGTCGCGCACGTCGGTCTTGCCGACCTCGACGAACCGGCCGCCGTCGACCAGGAGGTCGAGCGAGGCGTCGATGAAGTCGCCGGTCAGCGAGTTGAGCACCACGTCGACCCGGGTGCCCGCCGGGAACCCCCGGGCGAAGTCGACCTCGCGGGAGGAGGCGATCTGCTCCCGGGGGACGCCCAGCGCCGCCACGGCGTCCCACTTCGAGGGGTGGGCGGTGGCGTACACCTCGGCGCCGATCCAGTGGGCCAGGTGCACGGCCGCCATGCCGACGCCCCCGGCGGCCGCGTGGACCAGCACCCGCTCCCCCGGCTGCAGGCGGGCGACCTCGACCAGCCCGTACCAGGCGGTGAGGTAGGCCAGCGGCGTGGCCGCGGCCCGGTCCCACGACCAGCCGTCCGGGACCTTGGCGACGATCCGGTGGTCGGTGAGCACCGGCGACGCCATCGACCCGGCGATCAGGCCCATGACCCGGTCGCCGGGCGCCAGGTCGGTGACGTCCGACCCGACCTCGACGACCACGCCGGCGCCCTCGCCGCCGAGCCGGTCGACGCCCTCGGGCAGCTGGACGAGGCCCAGCGCCACGAGGACGTCCTGGAAGTTGACGCCCACCGCCCGGGTCGCCACCCGGACGTGGTGGGGCTCCAGCGGGGGCGTGGCGGCGTCGCCGTCCATCGGCGCGAGCGTGATGCCCTCCAGCACGCCCGGCGTGGCCAGCGCCA
>DATCLV010000240.1:0-11428 GCA_036563745.1 Acidimicrobiales bacterium
CGGTAGCGGCGCACGTCGAAGGTCGCGTCCGGCGCGGCGCCCCGCAGCGCGTCCAGGGTCGCGGTGGTGAGCAGGTGGACGGTCGACAGGTCGAAGAACGTCCCCGGCGGGGCGAACAGCCCGGCCGGGATCGCGCTCAGCACCTCGCCCGAGCCCTCCTCCCGGCCCACCGCGGTCGACGCCACGAACTCCTCGGGCGCCAGACCCTCGATGTCGGGCCACACCTCCTCGAACTGCAGGCCCGCGGTCTCGGGGCCGGCCGAGGCGATCAGCCGCACCGGGCGGCCCAGCGCCTTCGACAGCCGGTCGTGGACGTCGGGGTCGTCGGAGCGGACCGTGGTCCCGTCGGGGAAGTCGATCGCGACCGGCGGCGGGGCCGCGCCGGCGACGGGCTCGTCGACGAAGGTCGCCCGGAACCCCAGCAGCGCGCCCCACTTGCGGGGGCTCTTGGCGCTGGCGAGCCGGCCCTCCTCCTCGTCGAGCAGGGCGTAGGCCCGGTCGCCCACCACCCCCGTCGGCCCGAGCTCGGCCTCGGCCAGCTCCTCGCCCCGCATCGACTTGACCGGGAACCGGTACAACCCCACCACGTCTGCCATGCCGGGCGACGCTACCGTCGCACCCGTGGACGGGCCCCACCCGACCGTCGAGGCTGTCGGCCATGCCGAGGCCGCGCCGCGGCCGGGCGTCGCCGCCCGCCTGGCGGTCGTCGGCGGGCTGGCCGCCCTGACCGGCTACGTCTACCTGGCCGACCCGGGCACCGACGGCGTCTACCCGGCGTGCCCGAGCCGGGCGCTGCTGGGCCTCGACTGCCCGGCCTGCGGCGGCCTGCGGGGCACCCACGCCCTGCTGCACGGGCGGATCGGCGAGGCCCTCGACCACAACCTCCTGCTGCCCCTGCTGCTGGGAGGCTTCGGCGTGGCGCTGGCGCTGTGGCTGCTGCCGCTGGTCGGCCGCCCCGAGCGGCAGCTGCGGCTCCCGACCTGGGCGTGGACCGGTCTCGCCGTCCTCCTGGGGGCGTTCGCGGTCGCCCGCAACCTCCCGATCGACGCCCTCGACTACCTCGCCTCCGACGCCTGACGGCGACGTCGATCCCAAATTGCGTCCGGAAAGCCGACATGTGCGGCCGGATCAACGCAATTTGAACGGTCAGTCGAGGCGGCGGAGCTCCTGGCGGTAGCGCTTCTGGCGCTCGACGTAGGTCAGCATCCCCAGGTCGATCATGATCTCCGGGTCGACCGCGTCGGGCCGCAGCTTGGCCGGGACGCCCAGCGCCATCGCCCGGCTCGGCACCTCCATGCCCCCGGGCACCAGGGCGTTCGCCCCCACCAGCGCCTCGGTCCGCACCACGGCGTTGTGCAGCACCACCGCGCCCGACCCGACCAGCGACCGGTCCTCGATCGTGCAGCCCTCCAGGTGCACCAGGTGGCCGACCACGCAGCGCTCCCCCACGACCGTGGGCAGGCCGGGGGCCACGTGGACGACGGTGCCGTCCTGGATCGACGTGCGGGCGCCGATCTTGATCGGGGCGTTGTCGGCCCGCAGCACGGCCGACGGCCACACCGACGCCTCGGGGCCCAGGTGCACGTCGCCGATCAGCACCGCGTCCGGGTGGACGTAGGCGTCGGGGTGGATGGTCGGTTCGACGTCGCCCAGCGCGTAGATCATCGGTCGCCCCTCACGGCGTGTAGCGCCCGTACCCGCCGCGGAAGAAGATCAGCGGCCCGCCCTCGTGGGCGACCTCCAGGTCGTGGACGCGGCCGATCACGATCCAGTGGTCGCCGGCCTCGTGCACGGCGTCGATGTCGCAGTCGATCCACGCGAGCCCGCCCGCCAGCACCGGGGCGCCGCTGTGGGACGACGGCTTCCAGCCGAGCCCGGCGAACTTGTCGACGCCGGAGGTGGCGAACACCCGGCTCACGTCCTCCTGGTCGTCGGCGAGGACGTTGACGACGAAGTGCCCGGTGGCCTCGATCTTCGGGTAGCTGCTCGACGACTTGCCGGCGCAGAACGCCACCAGCGGCGGGTCGAGCGACACCGAGAAGAAGGAGCCCACGGCCATGCCGACCGGCCCGTCGGGGGTGGCGGCGGTGATCACGGTGACACCCGTCGGGAAGTGCCCGAGCACCTGCCGGAAGCGGGCCTTGTCGATCACCGGCGCAGCAGATCCGTCCGCGTTCACGTCGGGCACCCTACCGACGTGCCTGACTCGTCGTCAGATGGGGGACCGGACGACGACGCCGGCGGATCGGGCCACCGGACAGCAGCCCGGACCTCAGCCACCGAACGACAGGGTGAGGCCCTCGAAGGCGGCGACGACCTCGTCGATCGAGGTGCTGGCCGCCAGCTCGCGGGCGTCGCGCAGCAGGTCGTCGAGCACGTCGTCGCTGTGCGCGGGGTCGTGGTGGAACAGCGCCAGCCGCTTGGCCCCCGCCTCCTGGGCGACGAACACGGCGTACTCCACCGTGCAGTGCCCCCAGTACGACTTCTCCCGGAACTCGTCCCGCGTGTACTGGGCGTCGTGGATCACGAGGTCGACGCCGTCGCACAGCTCCAGGACCGCGTCGGTCACCCGGTGGCTGCCGTCGTAGGGCATCTGGTGGTCGGACAGGTAGGCGACCGAGGCGCCGCCCATCTCCACCCGGTAGCCGTTGGTGGCCCCGCAGTGGGGCACCTCGCGGACCCGCACCTTGGCCCCGTTGAAAGCGAGGTCGGCGTCGCTCACGTCGTGGAAGCGGATGCGCCCCTTCAGCTCCTCCAGGGTGACCGGGAAGTAGGGCGGGCAGACGAACTGGTGGAACGCCTCGTCGAGGGAGCCGTCGCCCTGGACCGGGCCGTACACGTCGAGCTCGGCGCCGTCGGCCAGGATCGGCGTGAAGAACGGGAGCCCCTGCACGTGGTCCCAGTGCAGGTGGGTGACCAGTGCCGAGCCCCGGAAGCTGCCGTCGCGGGGCAGCGTCTGGCCCCATCGGCGCAACCCCGTGCCGAGGTCGAGGACGATCGGTTCGTGGCCCGGCGATTCGAGCGCCACACACGACGTGTTGCCGCCGTAGCGACGGTTCTCCTCGCATGGGCATGGGGTCGAGCCCCGGACTCCGTAAAACGAGACGTTCAGCAAACGTTCCCCCGAGAGCACCCCTGTGTGTCTGGCGACGTTACCCAAGGGTCTCCCACAACATCCCAGGGTGTGACCCAATTCATGACCGGACGGCCACCCTTCGTGGTCGTGCGCCACGGCGCCGCGCGTCGGTAGGGTCCGGCGCCATGACGGGCATCACCGAGGGGACCATCGAGGCGAACGGGCTGCGGTTCGGGTACCTGGCGGCGGGCGACTCGGGGCCGTTGGCGCTGTGCCTCCACGGCTTCCCCGACTCGGCGTGGACCTGGCGCCACCTGCTGCCCGAGCTGGCGGCGGCCGGCTACCGGGCCGTGGCGCCGTGGCTGCGGGGCTACAGCCCGACGGCGGTGCCCGACGACGGCTGCTACCAGACCGGGATGCTGGCCCGCGACGCCTCGGAGCTGCACGCCGCCCTGGGCGGCGACGGCGACGCGGTGCTGATCGGTCACGACTGGGGCGCGCTCGCCGCCTACAGCGCCGTCCACGACACCCGGGACGGCGAGCCGCCGTGGCGCCGGGCGGTCACGATGGCGGTGCCGCCGCCGGGGGCCGTGGCCGCCGGCTTCCTGTCCTACGACCAGCTCCGCAAGAGCTGGTACATGTTCTTCTTCCAGAGCCCGCTGGCCGACATGGCCGTGGCGATGGCGGACATGGAGTTCATCGACCGGCTGTGGGCCGACTGGTCGCCGGGCTACGAGGCGAGCGAGGACCTGGGCCACGCCAAGGACGCCCTCGGCGACCCGGCCAACCTGGCGGCCGCCATCGGCTACTACCGGGCCACGCTCGGCAACGTGGGCGTGAGCGACGACCCGGCAGTGACCGCCTTGCAGACGGCGGCGTCGGGCCCGGTGCCGGTGCCGACCCTCTACCTGCACGGCGCGACCGACGGCTGCATGGGCGCCGAGCTGGCGGAGGCGGCGCGCCCGTTCCTGACCACCGAGGGCTCGCGGCTGGAGGTGGTCGAGGGCGCCGGGCACTTCCTGCACCTGGAGCGCCCGGACGTGGTGAACCGCTTGGTGCTCGACTTTTTGCACGAGTAACGCAGGTTCCCCTTGACCGCCGGGTCAAGCAGTGCTTGTCTGGCAGGCAGGCACCGACTTTCGGCGGCCGGCGGCACACGGGGGGAAGCGCTGTGCACGATCTGGTGATCCGCAACGGCAAGGTGGTCGACGGCTCCGGCGACCCCGCGCGCCACGCCGACATCGCCGTCGACGGCGAGCTGATCACCGAGGTCGGCGAGGTCACCGGGCGCGGGCGGCGCGAGATCGACGCCGACGGGCGGCTCGTCACCCCCGGCTGGGTCGACATCCACACCCACTACGACGGCCAGGCCACGTGGGACCCCGAGATCTCCCCCTCGTCGTGGCACGGCGTCACCACGATCGTGATGGGCAACTGCGGCGTCGGCTTCGCCCCCGCCGACCCCGCCCCCGACCGCCGCGCCTGGCTCATCCAGCTCATGGAGGGCGTCGAGGACATCCCCGGCACCGCCCTCGAGGAGGGGATGACCTGGAACTGGGAGAGCTTCCCCGAGTACCTCGACGAGCTCGACCGGCTGCCCCGCGTCGTGGACGTGAGCGCCCTCGTCCCCCACGGCCCCGTCCGCGCCTACGTCATGGGCGAGCGGGGCGGGCGCAACGCCGAGGCCACCCCCGAGGAGATCCACCGGATGGGCGAGCTGGTGCGCGAGGCCGTCGAGGCCGGCGCCGTCGGCTTCTCCACCACCCGCACCATCCTCCACCGGGCGAAGGACGGCGAGCTGGCGGCCGGCACCACCGCCTCGGCCGACGAGCTGATCGGCATCGGCCTGGCCATGGGCGCCGCCGGCAGCGGCGTGTTCGAGCTGGCCAGCGACATGTTCGACCCCGAGGGCGAGTTCGCCTGGATGGCGAGGATCTCCCGCGAGACCGGCCGCCCGGTCACGTTCAACTGCCTCCAGGACGACGGGCGACCCGACCACTGGCGGCGGCTCATCGAGCTGTCCCGGCAGGCCAACGAGCAGGGCGCCCGCATCGTCCCCCAGGTGGCGGGCCGGCCGGCCTGCCTGCTGCTGGGCTTCGAGTCGACCGCCCACCCGTTCATGTTCCACCCGGCCTACGCGCCGCTGGCCCAGCTCCCGTTCCCCGAGCGGATCGAGCGGCTGCGCACGCCGGAGGTGCGGGCGGCGATCACCTCGCAGTCGAGCGGGACCGACGGCATCGCCGCCTTCCTGTCGAACTTCCGGAAGCTCTTCCCGCTGGGCGACCCGCCGGAGTACGAGCCCTCCCCCGACCAGAGCGTGGCCGCGATCGCCGAGCGCGAGGGCCGCCCGCCCGCCGAGGTGGCCTACGACCTCATGCTGGGCGACGGCGGCCGGGCGCTCCTCTACTTCCCCCTGTTGGGCTACGCCCGCGGCGACTTCCGCGACCTGCGGGAGATGCTGGTGCAGCCCGGTACGGTCCTGGGCCTGGGCGACGGGGGCGCGCACTGCGGCATCCTCTGCGATGCCAGCCTGCCCACGTACATGCTCAGCCACTGGGCCCGGGACCGTCACCGGGGTGAGCGCCTGTCCCTGGAGCAGGCCGTGCGCCTCCAGACCCGGCAGACGGCCGAGCTCTACGGGTTCGACGACCGGGGGCTGCTGGCGCCCGGCCACCTGGCGGACGTCAACGTGATCGACTTCGACGCGCTGTCGATCGCGGCGCCCGAGATGGTCTACGACCTGCCGGCCGGCGGCCGTCGCCTGGTCCAGCGGGCGACGGGGTACGTGGCCACCGTGAAGCGGGGCGTGGTGGTCCGCGAGCACGACGAGGCGACGGGTGAGCGGCCCGGTCGCCTCCTGCGCGGCCCGCAGCCCGCGCCGGCGGGCGCCGGCACGCCGTAACCCACCCCCACCCCTCGCCGCGGGCCCCCGGTGTTCCCAGTCGCCGGGGGCCCGCAGCGCGTCCGGGCCCAGGTCGGGATGCACGGGGCGTCGGTGCGTCCGCCCGCCCGCCAGCGCGACATCGGACACTCGGGATCGAATACTCGTTGACAACTACTCTGTTTAGAGTATTCTGACTGCATGGCCCGGAACGCGCGATCCAACCCGCTGGCGCTGGCGGTGCTCGTCTGCCTCATCGAGAAGGACATGCACCCCTACGAGATCACCACCACCCTGCGACAGCGGGCCACCGACCAGGCCGTGCGGCTGAACTTCGGCTCGCTGTACGGCGTGGTCGCCAGCCTCGAGAAGCGCGGCTTCATCCGGGCCGTGGAGACCATCCGCGAGGGCAAGCGCCCCGAGCGCACGGTCTACGCCATCACCGACGCCGGGCGGGAGGAGATGACCGACTGGCTCTCCGAGCTGGTCGCGGTACCCGCCCAGGAATACCTCCAGTTCGAGGCGGCGCTGGCGCTCATCGGCGCCCTGTCGCCCGACAACGTGGCCCAGCTCCTCCGCACCCGGGCCGCGGCCCTGGAGGCGGAGATCGAGAAGAGCCGGGCCGTCGAGCGCCAGGCCCTGGAGGAGTGGGGGCTGCCCCGCCTCTTCCTGCTGGAGGGCGAGTACATGCGGGTCCTGCAGGAGACCGAGCTGACCTGGGTCCGGGCCCTGATCGAGGAGATCGAGTCCGGCACCCTCGACGGCATCGAGGGCTGGCGCCAGTGGTCCGACGGCGGCACCAACCCCTGGGCCGACATGGGCGGCGCCGTCGCCCAGGCGGCGGCCGTCACCGACGACCCTGAGGTCGACGCCGGCCGCAGCCGGAGCCGGCGCCGCTCGTAGCGACGACCGCCACACACCCACCACGACCAGCCCACCACGACCAGACCACCACTCACTGAGGGAGGAACCGAGATGACCGACGACACCTTCACCTCGCGCGCCCCGGCGCCGATCGTCGAGGCCCAGGGCCTCACCAAGCGCTACGGCAAGACCACCGCCCTCGACGGCCTCGACTTCGTGGCCGACAGCGGCCAGGTCGTCGCCGTGCTCGGCCCCAACGGCGCCGGCAAGACCACCTTCGTCCGGACCATCGCCACCCTGCTCAAGGCCGACGGCGGCACGCTCCGGGTCGGCGGGGTCGACGTGGCCAAGCACCCCGAGCAGGTCCGCCGGATGATCGGCCTCGCCGGCCAGTACGCGGCCGTCGAGGAGGCCATGACCGGCCGGGAGAACCTCCAGATGGTCGCCCGGCTCTTCGGTCACTCCCGGCGCAGCGCCGCGGCGGCCGCCGAGTCGGTCCTCGAGCAGCTCGGCCTCACCGAGGCCGGCGACCGCCTGGTCCGCACCTACTCGGGCGGCATGCGGCGCCGGCTCGACCTGGGCGCCTCGATGGTCGGCCGGCCCCGGCTCCTCCTGCTGGACGAGCCCACCACCGGCCTCGACCCCCGCAGCCGCATCGAGCTGTGGGACGCCATCCAGGCGATGGTGGCGCAGGGCACCGACGTGCTCCTCACCACCCAGTACCTGGAGGAGGCCGACCAGCTGGCCAAGCAGGTCGTGATCATCGACCGCGGCAAGGTCATCGCCGAGGGCTCCCCCGCCGAGCTGAAGAGCCGGGCCGGGCGCGACGTCATCGAGCTCCACGCCCGCGACGTCGCCGACGTGCCCCGGGTGGCCGAGGCGGTCGCCACGGTCGGGGCCGAGCCGCCCCGGGTCGACGAGGCGACCCGCCGGGTCACCGTCCCGGTCGACGGCGGCACGGCCACGATCCCCGAGGCGATCCGGGCCCTCGACCACGCCGGCCTGGTGGTCGACGACATCGCCGTCCGCCGGCCGACCCTCGACGAGGTGTTCCTCGCCCTGACCGGGTCGGGTGCCGCGGTCGACGAGGCCGCCTGAGCGGGCCGGACCGACCCGACGAGCTGACCGACAGACACGAACGCCGAGAACGAGAGAAGGAGCATCCAGTGAGCACGATCACCATCGACACCGTCGCACCGATGCGCATCGGCGCCACCGAGGCCGCCTACGGGACGGCCCCCATCGAGCGGCCCGCGGGCCCGGTGGCCACCACCACCGCCGTCGCCGCCCGGACCATCCGGAAGTTCATCCGGAGCCCGCAGCTGGTGGTCCTCGGCACCATCCAGGGCGCCATGTTCCTGCTGATCTTCCGGTACGTGTTCGGCGGCAACATGGCGCCGGGCCCCGTGCCCTACGTCGACTACCTGGTGCCCGGGTTCGTCACCGCCGGCCTGCTGTTCTCCGGCATGACGACCGCCACCGGCGTGGCCGAGGACGTGGAGCAGGGCTTCTTCGACCGGCTGCGGTCGATGCCGGTGCCCCGCTCGGCGCTGGTGGCCGGCCGGGCCGTGGCCGACACGGGCATCCTGATGTGGAACACGCTGTTCACGGTGGCCGTCGGCGTCGCCGTCGGGTTCCGCCCGCACGGCAGCGTCGCCGAGCAGCTGGCGGCGCTGGGCCTGTGCCTCGTGTACGGCTTCGCCTTCATCTGGCTGTTCGTGTTCCTCGGCCTGATCGCCGGGACCGCCCAGGGCGCCCAGGGCGTGGCGATGCTGGTCTTCCCGCTGACCTTCGTCTCGAGCGCCTACGTCCCGGTCGACTCGATGCCGGGCTGGCTCCAGCCGATCGCCGAGAACCAGCCGCTGACCGTGATGACCAACGCCATCCGGTCGCTGGCCCTCGGTGACCCGGCGCTGGCGGGCCTGTCGCACGGCACCGGCCACTGGGTGGCCCTGTCGCTGGCCTGGGCCGCCGGCCTGGTGGCGGTGTTCGCCCCGCTGGCCGTGGCGAAGTACCGCCGGACCGCCTGATCCCACCGGCACCCCACCCCGGACGCCCGCCGACGAGGCGGGCCTTCGGGTGTTTTCGGCGACCGGCCGGGATCAGGGTTGGTAGCGGCGGCAGGCCTGGCCGCGGAGGCCGGGGCAGGGTGCGGGGGTGGCGGGGTCGGGCTCGTAGTCGACGTCGACCACCGGGAGCACCAGCACCGACGGGGTGCCGCCACCGCGACCGACGTGGTACGTCGTGCCGGCGTCGACGCCCTCGGGTGGCTCGAACGTCCAGGTCACGTGGTTGCGTCCGGGCGAGCTGACCGTGAGCCGCAGCCGCGAGCCGGCCACGAAGGCGTGGCCCGTCGCCGGGATCTCGATCCGGGCCTGCACCAGGTCGTCCTCGGGGAGCGGGGCGTAGTCGGCCTCGGTGAACGACCGGGCCACCTCGAGACCGCCGGACGCGGACGCGTCGTACGCGCGGTGGCCGAGCCGCAGCCAGCCGTTCTGCACCAGGTACTCGATGCCGTCGGCCCGGACCTCCGACAGCGTGACCTGCACGTCGGCGTCGGGCGCGTCGGCGCCCACCCACAGGTCGACGTAGCCCTGGCCGGCGACGACGAGGTCCTCCTCCAGCGGCTCGGTGATGTACGACACCGAGCGGGCGGCCGGGAACCGGGTCCAGCGCCACTCCTGGGTGGCCGACAGCGTGTCGTACTCGGCGAGCAGGGTGGTCTTGCCGGCCTCGGGGTCGAAGGCGAAGTCGTCGACGCCCTCCTCGCCGGCCTCGTCGCCGTCGCCGACCAGCGTGCCGCCTTCGCCCAGGTAGAAGGTGGTCTCCTCGGCCTCGGGCGGCGGCCACGCCTCGAAGGTGGTCTCGAACACGCCGCCCGGCTCGCCGGGCTCGTTGCCGCCGTGGCCGCTGCCGAACACGACCCGCACCGGGTCCTCGTCCTCGTAGGCGGCGAGGGCGGCCTCGTAGTCGTCGCCGAACTCGTCGTAGAGCCGGTCGGGGCCGAGGTCGGCGTCCTGGAAGCCGAACTCCTGGGCCACCACGTCCTCGATCCCGGCCGCCCGCAGCGCGTCCGGCACCCGGGGCACGCGCTCGGCCACGTACAGCTCGAGGAACTCGAACCACGGCAGCAAGTTCATCGGCGAGTAGCCGTCGGGATGGCGGCCGTTCCACAGGCCGACCCGCAGCACCCGCGCGTTCTCGAACGAGTCGAGCATGCTGCCGAACTGGGCGCCGGTCTGCTCGTCCTGGAAGGCGCCGGTGATCATCACCGCGGTGTCGATGTCGCGCACCAGCCGGCGCAGGTCGCGGGCGTCGGCGTCGGGCGGCCGCATGGCGAGGGCCTTGCCGAACGCCTCGAAGTCGATGTTGAGGTCGTGCTCGGCGACGTTGGCGGCGCAGGTCTCGTCACCGGCCTCGATGCGGGCGGTCACCCAGTCGGCGCCGCCGGCGCTCGACTGGCGCTCCCGCTCGGCCAGCCACTGGCGGGTGAACCCGTCGTTGTAGATGCCCTGCGGCCACTGCTGGAGCCACGGGTCGGCGATCACCGACTGGGCGGTGACCGCGGCCAGGCTCGGCGGCCGGGTGGCGGCCGTGTACAGCTGGGTGATGCCGGAGTAGGACAGGCCGACCATGCCGACCTGGTTGTTCAGCACCCAGGGCTGGTGGGCGACGACCTCGACGATGTCGTAGCCGTCGGCCTGTTGGGCGGGGTTGAACGTGTCGAACACGCCGCCGGAGCAGCCGGTGCCCCGCATGTTGACGCTGACCGTGGCGTAGCCGAGCGAGCGGGCCAGCCGCGACCCGGGCTCCTCGGACTCGGGGTTCGACGGGCCGTAGCCCGAGTACTCGATGACGGTGGGCCAGGGGCCGTCGCCGTAGAGCGACCGGTCGGGGAACCGGACCATGGCGCTGAGCGTGACGCCGTCGCGCATCGTGATGTAGCCGAAGCCGTCCTCGAGCTCGGCGCCCTCGACGGGGGTGCCGAGGACGTCCATGTCGACGCCGTCGAGCTCCTGGTCCTCGTAGAAGGCCAGGTCGGGGGCGTCGTCGCGGCCGAGGACCTCGAACGGCTCGGAGACGAGCGCCGGGTCGGCGGTGTCGTCGCGCAGCACGTACTCGCCGGGGCGCAGCGTGGAGCCCTCGGCGAGCCCGACGGCCAGCGCCTCCTCCACCGACAGCTCGGGGTCGTCGGGCACGTAGGCGAAGTGGGCGCGGCCCTGGTCGTCGGCGGCGAACGTCGTGACCGGGCGGCCGTCGTCGTCGTAGAGGGTCAGCTCCTGGCCGGGCTCGGCGCCGTGCACGGTGACCAGCTCGACGCCGGGCCGGATCTCCCAGTCGGCGAGCTCGGCACCCTCGGACAGCTCCTCGAAGCGGTCGGCCTCCTGGTCGGAGGAGCAGGCGGCGATCGCCGTGACCGCCGTGGCACAGGCGACGGTGACCGCCATCCAGACCTGTCGTCGCCCGCCTGCCCACATCCCGGTGCCCCCGTCCTGCTGCTGTCCGTGCCGATCTTGTCGTCACGCCCACCGCGCGTGCAATAAGCGCTGTTATGGGTGACTGCCGTGCGGCTCAGGCGCGGCGCGCGGTCGGCAGCCGGACCGTAG
>DATCLV010000265.1:0-2289 GCA_036563745.1 Acidimicrobiales bacterium
GCCGAGGCCCGGACGAGGAGGGCCTCGACCCCCTCGGCGGCGCCCGGCCCGAGGACGACCAGGGCGACCTGCCCGCCGGTCGCCTCGTCGGGGGCGACGCCGACGACCAGCCCGTAGCCGAGCCCGGCGGCGGTGCGGGCCGCCCGGAAGGCGTCGGCGTCGATCGTGTCGGCCCGGGGCGCCGAGGGGAGGAGCAGCAGCGACGCGGTGGTGCCGGTGCGGGCGGCCAGCACAGCCTGGGTGGTGGACAGCTCGACCCGCACCCGCCACGCCGGGAGCGACGCGAGGTCGCGGCCCGAGTAGCCGGTGACGCCCAGCTCGCCGCCGTGGCGCCGGGCGGTGCGGGCCAGCGCCGGGCGGGACCGCAGCGCGCCGCCGGGCACGAACCACGTCGCCCCGACCCCGTGGCGGTCGAGCACGTCGGCCACCGCGTGCGCGTGCCGGTCGAGGGCGCGGCCGTCGAGCCCGGGGTCGACGACGGCGATCCCGACGGTCGACGGGTCGCCCTGCGCCCACCGGAGCGGGGTGCCGGCGAGGTCGGCAAGGGGTCCGGTGGGCTGGGCGGGGTCGAGCACCGGGGGCCCGGGTGTCCGGGGGTCGGGCGTGACCGGGGTGAGCAGCGCGTCGATGGTGAGCGACACAGCCAGCCCGGCGAGCAGCACCACCAGCAGCACCCACGGCGTCGCCGGCCGCCGGTCACTCGCCCGCGCCCGGCGGCGCTGCCGGGAGGTCACGGAGGACCGCCGCCGGGGCGGTCGGCGGGTGGGCCGCCACCCCGGTCGGGGACCGTGGAGCTCGGCGTCGCGGCGTTGCCGCGGCCGGGCGTGGTCGTGGTGGTGCTGCTGGAAGGACCGGTCGGTGCCGTGGTGGCGACGGCGGTCACGTCGCTCCCACCGCCGTCGGTGTCGTCGCCGTCGTCCCGGGTGTCGTCGCCGCTCGCCGCGTCCGAGAGGCCCGAGACGCCCGGGGCCGCCGGCGCCCCGTCACCGGGCGGGTCGACCAGCGGGGGTGGCGCGGCCTCGACCGGGTCGTCCCCCACGTCCGGCGCGCCGCCACCGGTCGGGCGGGCCAGCGTGCCGACCCCGGGCGGGGCGACCTCGGTCACCAACGGCAGGCCGGCGAACGTGGCGGCGACCACGAGGACGTAGACCCCGACCGTGGCGACGACGACCCCACCGACGGCCCGGGCGATCCGCCGCCGCCGTCCCGAGTCGTCGACGAACACCGGTCGGTGGGCCGGCCGCCGGCGGCCACGGTCGGACCGCCCGGCGAGCGCCTCGGCCAGCGGTGACGGGAAGTGCCGGCCCGACGCGCCCGGGCGTGGGGGACGCGTCGGGCCCGCGGCGTGGCGGGGTCGCTCGCCAGGCCCGCCCGGGCCCCTCTCCCCGGCGGTCGCGGCGCCCCGGCCGCGCGGTCGGTCGATGGTGCGTTCCAGCCTCGGTCTCCTGCCGCCTCGATCCTGTCCGGGTCGTGATCGCCCGGACCCCTCCCGGGGGTACGCCCGGAGGGCGCGTGTAACGGCGGTGGGGGGTGGCGCGATGTCAGCGGTGACGTCGTCGAGCTGGAGGGGAGGCGTTCGATGCGCACGGTCATCCGATCGATCACCGCGGCCACGCTGCTGGTGGTCGGGGCGCTCATGGTCCAGGTGCCGCCGGTCGGCGGGATCACCGGGGGGACGGAGGACGTGGCCAACGTCCACTCCAACGTGGCGCTCGTCGTCTTCTACCAACCCGACGGCCGGTTCCGCTGCACCGGCACGCTGATCGCCCCGCGGGTCGTGCTCACCGCCGCGCACTGCACCTACCGGGACATCGGACGGGTGGCGGTCACCTTCGACCCGGTGATCTCCCGCAGCGAGGACGAGGCCGAGCGCGACATCCCCCGGGCGGCCGACGACAGCGGACCCGACGACGCGATCTCCGAGATCGGCTTCACCGAGGCCGACGTGACCGCGCCCGGCTACGCGGGCGAGCAGACCTGGTACCTGGGCACCGCCCGCACCCACCCCGGCTACAGCGACTTCACCGACCTGAAGAACTGGAACGACACCGGGGTCGTGATCCTCGACGAGGCGCCCGGGCTGCCGACCACGCCGCTGGCGCCCGCCAACTACCTCGACCGGTTCGCCCAGCCGCGGCTCAACACGCTCGAGGTGCTCACGATCGGCTACGGCACCGAGGTCCGCCAGGCCGACACCGGTCCCCGCAACCCCGTGCCGCAGCGCCAGCCGATCGTCCGCCGCTTCACGACCGAGATCGGCCAGAAGCTCACCCCGCAGGTGCTCCAGAC
>DATCLV010000267.1:0-1576 GCA_036563745.1 Acidimicrobiales bacterium
GGTCGCGCGTGGGCGCCCACGGCGGCGCCGTGGGCCGGCGCTAGCGTGGCCGCGATGGATGGGACGCGGATCGTGCTGGTGCGACACGGCGAGTCGAAGGCCCAGGAGCAGCGCATCGTCGGCGGGCACAAGGGGTGCTCCGGGCTGTCCGAGCGGGGGCGCGCCCAGGTCGAGGCGCTGCGCGACCGGTGGGCCGCCAGCAGCGAGATCGAGGGTCCCGTCAGCCTCTACTCGAGCGTCCTGCCCCGGGCCGTCGAGACCGCCGAGATCCTCGCGCCGGCGCTCGGGGTCGACGACGTCCACCAGGACTGCGGGTTCTGCGAGCACCACCCCGGCGAGGGCGACGGCCTGCCGTGGGACGTCTACGACGAGATGTACCCCCACCCGGCGGACGGCTGGACGCCCGACACCCGGCGCGACCCCGGCGGCGAGACGTGGAACGAGATGGCGGCGCGGGTGCGCCGGGCCCTCGACGGGTTGGTCGAGCGGCACGCCGGCAGCACGGTCGTCGTGGCCTGCCACGGCGGCGTCATCGTCCAGGCCATGATCCGGTGGCTGGGGCTCGACCCCTTCGGGTCGCCCAACGGGGGCGAGCGGGCCTGGTTCTCGCCCGCCAACGCCTCGATCACCGAGTGGCGCCACGGGCGCAACCCCTACGGCGCCGGCAACGAGACCTGGGAGCTCGTGCGCTTCAACGACCACGCCCACCTGGTGGGCACGCCGCTTTCGCGCTGAGCCGGCGGCGCCGGGCCGACCCGGTCAGGGCTGCTCGTGCCGGCTGGCCGGGGGCAGCCAGCGGGGGTCGACGCCGTCGTCGGGCTCGAGCGGCCGCATGGCCAGGTCGATGGCCGACCACAGCGTCTTGGAGACGGGGTAGAAGAGGAGCGGCACGACGACGGCCACGGCGACGACCGCGCCGACCGCCCACGCCAGCGTCGCGGTCGAGTCGCTCGAGTAGGTCACGGTGAAGCCGATGACCACCGCGACCAGCACGGCGCCGAAGGTGACGATCGTGTTCATGCCCAGGGCGCCGATCCAGTGGCCCTCGATGCGCTCCAGGTCGAAGCCGCACCGGGGGCAGTGGCGCACCATGTGCACCCAGCGCCGGAACAGCCCCCGGCCGCCGCACACCGGGCAGCGCATGGTGATGCCGCGCAGCAGCAGCCGGCCGACCGTGAGCGGCTCGGGTGCGGCGGGCGCCTGCCCCGGGGGGACGGACGAGTCCTGCACGAGCCCAGCATGCCGTGCCCGACCGGGGAGCGGTAACGTGCGGCCGGGTCCACGGGAGGGCGTGGACCGGCCCGGAGGGGGAGGGCGCCGATGACCGATCGTCGGATCGGCCGCCGGCCGGCGGCGCAGGTTCTCGTGCTGGTTCTCGTGGTGGCGATGGCGGCGACCGCCTGCGTGCTGCCCCGCCGCCCGGGCGGGGGCCACGGCGGTCCGCCCCGGTTCGAGGGCGAGATCGACCTCGAGCTGGCCACCGACCCGGCGATCTGCGACCCGCTGGGCGGCGACCGCTGCCTGCTCCCGTTCCCCAACGACCACTTCACCGTCGCCGACCGCTCGACGGCGACGG
>DATCLV010000269.1:0-1928 GCA_036563745.1 Acidimicrobiales bacterium
GCTCCGCCTCGCGGTCGCCGGCGCCCCGGCGGCGGCCTGATCGACCGCCACCTCGCCGCGCACTGATCCGGCCGGCCCCGCTCCCTCCGGGGGTGGGGCCGCGGCGCGCCCGGGTGGCATCGTCGGCGTCAGGCCATGCCCATGAAGCCGCTGACCAGCCGCGGCCAGTCGCGGATCTGGCGCACCGTCCGGGCGACGTGCAGGTCGGCCCGGGGGAGCACCTCGGCCAGCGCCTCGGCGGTGGCCAGCGGGTGGGCGGCGTCGGTGTCCCATGCCAGGATCAGCGCCGGCTGGTGCAGCTGCGCCAGCTCGTGGGGCGGCGGCAGGTCGGAGGCGGCGGCGCCCCGTAGCACCGCCGGCAGCAGCTCGGGCTGCACGGCAGGGATGTTCGGCCCGCTGTTGACCAGGTCCTGCAGGATCGGCGGTCGCACGTCGACGCCGACCGCCATCATCCCCTCGTCGTCGCCCTGGGAGCGCACGTACGCGGCGTTGGTGCGGTAGTGCTCGGCCTGGGCGGCGTGGTTCTCCCAGGCGGCGGGCGGGGTGACCAGCACCAGCCGGTCGATGCGCTCGGGCTCGGCCAGCGCCGCCTCGATCACCGTGGCGCAGCCCATCGACGCCCCGCCGGCGGCGAACCGGGGGATGCCGAGGGCGTCGGCCAGCCCGATGAGGTCGCGGGCCAGCTCGCCCCACGAGTACGCGGCGACGTTGTTGGTGCCGGCCGACTCGCCGTGGCCCCGGGCGTCGTAGCGGACCCAGCGCCAGCGCTGGTCGACCACGGCGCTCCAGTCGAACAACCCGTCCTGGTCCTCCTGCGCGCGGCTGCTCAAGAGGCCGTGACACCACACGAAGGCGGGACCGTCCGCGCCGATGATCTCGACCATGAGGTCCGCACCCCGTACAGCAACTCGCCCGGCTTGGGCGAACATGCTGCTCCCCGCGGCAGCCATAGCTCAGAGTTTATGCTCACGCAATGCCTGGGACGTGGTCTTCTGCCTTGGTGACCGGGGCGTCGTCGGGGATCGGGCGGGCCATGGCCCGTCGCCTCGCGGCCGCCGGCACCGACCTCGTGGTCGTGGCCCGCGACACCGAGCGGCTGGAAGCGCTGGCCAAGGAGGTCGCGGCGGCCGGATCGGGCGCCACGGTGGAGGTCCTGACCGCCGACCTGGCCGACCCGGCGGCCCTGGCCACGGTCGAGGCCCGGCTCGCCGATGCGGCGCGCCCGATCGACCTGCTGGTGAACAACGCCGGCTTCGGCACCTACGGCACGTTCGACGAGCTGCCGGTCGACGGCGAGGAGCGGGAGATCCGGGTCAACGTCGTCGCGGTGGTGCGCCTGGCCCACGCCGCCCTGCGGGCGATGAAGGCCCGGGGTCGGGGCACGATCCTGAACGTGGGATCGGTGGCGGGCCTGCAGGCGACGCCGGGCAACGCCACCTACGGGGCCACGAAGGCGTTCGTGGCCAGCTTCAGCGAGTCGCTCCACGAGGAGACGAAGGGCACCGGCGTGGTGGTGAGCCAGGTGCTGCCGGGCTTCACCCGCACCGAGTTCCAGGAGCGGGCCGGGATCCAGGGCCGCGAGATCCCGTCGTTCGCGTGGATGGACGTCGACGCCTGCGCCCGCCTCGCCCTCGAGGCTGCGGCCGCCGGCAAGCCGTTCTACGTGCCGGGCGCCTTCAACAAGCTGGCCGCGACGGCCCTCGACCTCGGCCCCCGCCCGCTCCTCCGGCGGGTGGGCGCCCGCCTCGCCCGCCGCCTCTGACCTTCGCCGCCGCTCCCGGCGACCAACGGGGCGCGGTCGCCGCGGAGCCGGCGGGACGGTCGGTCAGTTGAAGTCGATCGCGCTGAACGACGCCAGCTTCGACAGCCGGTGCGTGGCGTTGATCAGGCGCACGGTGCCCGACTTCGACCGCATGACCAGCGACTGG
>DATCLV010000275.1:0-3004 GCA_036563745.1 Acidimicrobiales bacterium
CACCGCCCCACCACCCGCACCGCACGCACCCCCGCCCCCGCGCCGACCGGCCGCCGCCGACGTGCCCGGATCGGCGACCGGGCGACCGCTCCGACCGGTCACCCCCACCCCGCGCCGACCGGCAGCGCCGACGGCAGTCGGGCGACGGCCGGGCGGGACGGCACCCCTGCTTCCACGCCCCCGGCCGGCGAGGTCGTCACCCCGGCCGCCGGCCACCCCGGTGCGTCAGCCGGCCGCCGAGCCCCGGTGCCGCGCGGGGCCGTGGTCGCCCCGGGGCGGCACCGGCCGACCGATGGCGGGAGCAGGTCGATCGCCGGGGTCGCCCGCCGGCGGTCCGGCGGTCCGGCCACCGCGCCGGCCGGCCACGACACCCCCTGCCCGATCGCCGCCTCTGCCGATCGGGGGTGGAGGTCGTGATGGGGGCCGGGCGGGTCGCGAGCGTCGGGCGGCGGCGCCTCGTCGGGCGGCTGCGGCAAGCCGTCGGTCCCGGGAACGGGTCGACGGGGAGCGACCCGCGGCCGGGCGCCCTGGTGCCGGTGCCCCGGCGGCGCGGGCCCGAGCTCGGCAAGCCGCCGTTCGTCGTGCCGGCCACGCCGGGCTTCACCGGGCGGTGCGACGAGCTGACCCGGCTCATCGCCGCCCCCGACGGTCTCCTGCGCCGCCACCGGGTGGTGGTGCTGGCCGGTGGCCGGGGCGTCGGCACGTCCTGGCTGCTGCTACGGGCCGGGCACGACTCCTGGGACGCCGGGCTGCTGCCCGACGGGCGGGTCCACGTCGACCTCCGCCCCGCCGACGGCCCCCCGCTCACCGGGCGCCAGGCGCTCCAGCGGATGGCCGAGCTGGCCGGCGCCGGGGAGCTGGCGTCCAGCGGCAGCGACGCCGACGCCGCCAACCACCTCCGCCGCCGGCTGGCGGGCCGGCGGATCCTGTTCCTCGTCGACAACGTCCTCGACCCCGAGCAGCTCGGCCCGCTGCTCGCCGCGCAGTGCCACCTGCTGGTCGCCGGGGGCCCGGCGCTCCTCGCCGGCGTGCCCGGTGCGGCGGTGGTCGAGGTCGGGCCGCTCGACCGCCGGGACGCCGTCGAGCTGTGCGAGCAGTCGCACCCCCGCCGGCACCGCGAGCCGCGCGCCGACTACGAGCGGGCGGTCGCCACCATCGGCCGGCTGTTCGCCGGCCAACCCAAGGTCCTCTACGAGCTGGGCGGCCGCGGCGACCGGCGTCGCCCGCCCGCCGCCGAGCTGGCCCTCGGTCTCCAACGGGTCCTCGACGCCCCGCCGTACGTGGCGGTCGAGCTGCCCGACGCCGTCGAGGCCGCCTGCCGCCACCACGCCGCCTACGCGACGCTGAGCGACGGCGCCCGCCGAGTGGCCCGCCTGCTGGCGATGGTCGCCGACCCGCTGCCGCCCGCCGCCGTCGCCGCGCTCACGCTGCCGGGGGTGCCGCGCCGCCGCGGCCCCGGGCTCGGCGCCGCCGCCCCGGCGACCGGCCTGGCCCCGACCCCACCGGCCCGCCGACCTCCCTGGCGGCGCCGCCCGGTCGACGACGCCGGGTCGACCCACGGGCGCCCCGGCCGGGCGTGGGCGGCCGTCGAGGCGGCGCTGACCGAGCTCGACGCCGCCGGCTTCCTGGAGCGGCGCGGCGACGACCTCCGGCTGGCGCCCGGCCTGGCCCGGCTGTGCCGCCTGCACCTCCACCGCGACGAGCCCGAGCGCCGCCGGCTCCGGGCCTGGGTCCGGCTGCTGCGGCACCTGGCCGGCGAGGCGGCCCGGCAGGCCGAGCAGCTGGCGGCGCCCGCCGTGGTCGAGGCGGCCGGCGGCCGGGTGTCGGCGGCCGACCGGGCCGCGGCCCGCACCGCCGACGAGTGGTTCGACCGCCACCGCCGCCTCCTCCACCACGTCGTGACCGCCCCGCTGGTCCGCCACGCCGGCGACACGGGACGATGGCGGCGCACCGCCCGGATCACCGGCGCCCGGTGGACCGCCGGCGGCCAGGTGGAGGTGGCCCTCCCGAAGTCCCGCCGGTCGCGGCGAGCCTGGTGGGAGCTGGCCCGGGCGCTGCAGGCCTGGTACGACACCCGCGGCCACGACCACCGGGCCCGGGCGCTCGCCCGGGCCGTGCGGACGGTGGCCACCGCCGTGGGCCTGCCCGGCGTCGAGGGCTGGGCCGCGCACCGGCTCGCCGTGGTCGCGCTGCGGCGGGGCGAGTGGCAGCGGGCGGTCGACGAGCTGGCGGGCCTGCACCGCCGCTGGGGGCGGGTGGAGCGGGCGCCGGCGCTGACCAACCGGGGCGTGGCGCACCTGCACCTGGGCCGGGTCGAGGCGGCGCTCGACGACCTGCAGGCCGCCCGCCGGCTCCGGTCGCGGCGCGACCCGGTGGGGATGGGCCTCACCGACCTGGCCCTGGGCGAGGCCTGGTACCGGAGCGACCGGCCGGACCGGGCGCGGACCCACCTGGTGGCGGCGGCCAACGCCTTCGACGGCGTCGACGAGACCGGCCTCGCCGCCGCGCTCGCCAACCTGGTGCTGGTCGAGGCGGCGCTGGGCCGGATGCCGGTGGCGCTGCGGACCGCCGGGGAGGCCGAGCGGGTCCACCGGGCGCTCGGCGACGACGCCGGCGCCGCCGAGGTGCGGCTGAACACGGCGATCGCCCTGCTCTCGCTGGACCCGCCCCGCCCCGAGCAGGCCGACGAGCTGCTCACGGGGCTCATCACCGACCTGGCCGACGGGCCGCCGACGGCGCTGCTGGCCCGGGTGCTCCTCCACGCCGGCGACGCCGCCCGACTCCGCGACCGCCCCGCCACCGCCCGGCTCCTGTGGGCCCGCGCCGCCGACACCGGCCGCCAGGCCTACGACGCCGCCACCGCCACCGCCGCCCAGTCCCGCCTCGGCACCTGACCCCGCCGACCACCAGTCGAACCTGCCCGCGAACGGGGGAGCCGCCGCTCCCCCGTTCGCGGGCAGGTTCGGATCGGCGGGGGCAGGTTCGGATCGGCGGGGGCAGGTTC
>DATCLV010000277.1:0-9455 GCA_036563745.1 Acidimicrobiales bacterium
GAGCCGGTCGGCGGCGGCGGTGGTGGCCGTGCTGAGGGACTTGCCGTCGCCGAGGGCGTCGGCGGCGGCCCGCTCGGCGTCGTCGACCTCGTCGGCGGGGTCGACGTTCGACGCCACGCCCACCTCGTTCGGCGTGATGACCAACACCCGGCCGTCGCCGCCCAACCCACCGAGCACCTCGTCGCCGTAGGCGCGGGCGTCGTCGTAGCGGCTGACCGGCTCGGCCAGGACCACGACCTTCAGGTAGCCGCCGTCGTCCTGCAGCTCGGCGGTGGCCTCGTCGAGCTCGTCGAGCTCGCTCGCCGACAGGGCGCCGTCCTCGAACGTGACGTCGTGGTCGCGCAGGTCCTCGACCGCCGGCGCCACCTGCTGGGCGGCGACCGGGGCGGCCGTCAGGCCCGCGAGCGCCGCCGTCACGAGGGCGACGAGGGCCACGAGGGCCACGAGGCCGGCGACCCCGGCGACGCCGGCGAGGCCCGTGGCGGCGCAGGCGGCGCCGCCGATCGGCCGGGGGCTGCCCGCCCCGGGGTTGCGACGACCGCTCATCGTGCCCCGGAGCCTAAGGACGTGCCCTCGGCGGTCACGCGGCGTGACGGCCGTGACCACCCGATTTCACCCCGGGAGGGTGAGCCGGGCGATCCCGGCGGGTGGGCTTCGGTGGCGGTGACCGGGTCCGGCGGGGGTGCCGGCACCGGGGCGGGCGAGGTCGGCGGGCGTACCTGGGGCACGGGACCAGCGTCCTCCCGACGCGGTGCGCGGTCTTCACCCACCCTGGGTGATGCGACCTCGTCCCCCTCCCCCCGACGCTGGGGCCCATGACCGAGCCGCTCAGCCAGATCATCACGGTGCACGGGCTGCTCTCGGGCCCCAACATCGGCGAGCTGAACAAGGAGATGTGGGAGCCGCTCCCGCTCGAACCCCTGGCCGACGGCGCGGCGCGCCCGGGCCGCTCCCCCTCCGTCGCCGCCACCTCGGCACCCCCGGGCCGGTAGCGGCTGCGGCGCTGCTCCCCCGGCGCCGCAGCCTGAGGCCGACGGCGAGACCGGCGGAGGGTGCCGCCGGCGGGCTACCCGCGGGCGGTGCGGGCGGCGTCGACCAGGCGGACCATGGCCTCGACCGTGCGGTCGAGCGGGGCGCTCGACCGCTGCACCCGGGCCATCAGGGCCGCGCCCTCGTAGGCGGCCAGCACCGTGGTCGCCAGCCCGGCGGCCCGGCCCTCGGGGACCCCGTGGCCCGCCAGGCCGCCGGCCACGGCGTCGACCATGCAGGCGAGCGCGTCGTCGCAGGCCTGGCGGACCGCCTCGGAGTCGGACGGGCCGTCCTGGGCGGGGGTGCCGACCGAGCAGCCGGCCTCCCACCCGGACCGCTCCAGCCGGTCGGCCATGAAGTCGAACATCGCCCGCAGCGCCGCCTCCGGCGAGTCGCTCCCGGCGAACAGCGCGGTGAGCGAGTCGGCGCCCGCCCGGCCGATGCGGACGATCGCGTGGGCGGCGATCTCCTCCTTGCCCCCGGGGAAGTGGTGGTAGATCGACCCGAACGGGAGGCCGGCGGCCTCGCTGACCGCCTTCAACCCCATGCCGTTGTAGCCCCGGCGCGCCAGCAGCTCACCGGTCACCGCCGCGATCCGCTCCTTCGATCCGCTGGCCACTCCCGGCAGGGTAGCTACGACCGGGCCTTGGAGACCGCGGCCAGCGCCGCGTCCGCGAGCTTGACGAAGTCCTCGGCCTCGGCGTCGTCGAGCACCTCGTAGTCGCGAGCGGAGGCGACGTTGGTCAACCGCTCGGCCTCCTCCCACCGCTCGGCGAACCCCGGGTCGACCGGGCGGTCCTCCCACCCGTAGATGCCGAGCATGTGCGGCGACCGGTGGCGCACGGCGTCCGCCACGTCGAGCCCGGTGGCGATGACCGCCGCACCGTGGCGGGCCATGCGCAGCTCGCGGAGGCAGTTGCAGCGGTGCAGGGCCGCCTGCTTGGGGTCCGAGGGCACGGCGAGGCGGCGGAGGCCGGCGAAGATCGGGGCGCCGCTCGGCGACGCCTCGTCCACCACCTTGGCGGCCAGCTCGTCGAGGCGGGCCCAGTCGAGGTCGTCGCCCAGGTGCCGGTCGGCCCAGCGGGCGCCGCAGGCCGCCCACGCGGCCGCCGCCTCGAGCCGCGGCAGCACCGCCGCGCTCGACGCCCAGGCCTTGTGCACCACGTCGGGGTTGAAGAAGACGAGGGCGGCCGCCACGACGTCGGCGTCGACGTCGCCCAGCACCCCCGCCCGCCCCACGAAGTAGAAGTCGATGCCCTTGTAGCCCTGCTCGGCGCCGTGCGCGTAGGTGGCCGGATCGGACATGAAGCCCTCGGACAGGCCACCCACGGCCTTGGCGGCCGCGGTCGCGATCTCCTCACCGTTCATGGCGGGGCACCATAGTCGCGAATAGAACGATCTTTCTAGGACGGCGAGCCGCGGCCACTCGAACCGGCCGAACCTGACCGACCCGCCCCCGGAGCGCCGCGCCGGCGCCGGGCACCCCGGCTACCGGCGGCGGGCCAGGTCGGCCTCGAAGTGGGCCATCTCCTGCAGCAGCCGGCCGGCCGGCGCCGGCGGCTGCTCCGGCGCCAGCGTGCGGTACATGGCGTGCGCGGTGACCACGATGCGCCCGGCGTCCGGCAGGTCGGCGTAGGCGCCCAGGTCGATGTCGCGCACCGCGTCGAGGTAGGTCATCCCCGCCACCGCCCGGGCCGTCACCTCGTCGCGCACGAACGTGAGGTAGTCGCGGGTGTGGGCCACGCCGGCCGCGTCGGTCAGCGGCCCGTGGCCCGGCACCACCACGGTCGGCGCCAGCTCGACGATCCGGTCGCAGGCGGCGATCCAGTTGTCGATCGGACCCGCCCACATCACCGGCGTGCCCTCGTGGAACAGGATGTCGCCGGTGAACACCACGCCGGCGTCGGGCACGTGGGCGATCACGTCGCCGTTCGTGTGGGCCGGCCCCACCTCGATCAGGTCGACCCGGCGGTCCCCGACCGGGAGCGACAGGGTGCCCGTGAACGTCTCGGTGGGCGGCACCAGCTCGATGTCCGAGAAGTCGTACGGGCCGAAGGCGTGCTCGACCCAGGCGGCGAACACCGGGTCGGTGCCCGGCTCGGCCGCCACCCGCTGGAGGCCGGCCAGCACCGCCGGCGGCGTCTCGTCCATCTCCTCGGCGGCCGCCGCCGAGGCCACCACGCGGGCGCCGGGGAGCAGCGAGTTGCCGTAGCAGTGGTCCCCATTGGCGTGGGTGTTGACCACGGTGCCGATCGGCGCCTCGTCGGTGAGCGGCCGCAGCGCGTCGAGCATCTCCCGGGTCAGGTGCAGGTCGAACAAGGTGTCGACCAGCAGGCCGACGCCGTCGCGGGCCACGTAGCCCGCGTTGCTGAGCCCCCAGCCGCCGTCGGGCTGGAGCCAGGCGTGGACGCCGTCGGCCACCTCGTGGCGCCCCTTCACGTACTCGGCCATCGCGCTCCCCCGTGTCGTCACCCTGGGGCTCGCCCCCGGGACCGGTTTAGTTTGCCGTCCATGACCAGCTCCGTCCGAGTGGCCGACGACGGGCCGGTGCGCGTCGTCACGATCGACCGGCCCGAGCGACGCAACGCCGTCGACGCCGGCACCGCCGCCGCCCTCCTCGACGCCTTCACCGCCTTCGACGCCGACGACACGGCCGCGGTCGCGGTCCTCACCGGCGCCGGGGGCAGCTTCTGCGCCGGCGCCGACCTCAAGGCCCTCGCCGAGGGCGAGCCCCGCCCGGTCCGCCTCGACGGCCCCGGCCCCATGGGCCCCACCCGGCTCCGGCTCGGGAAGCCCGTCGTCGCCGCCGTCGAGGGCCACGCCGTCGCCGGCGGCCTGGAGCTCGCGCTGTGGTGCGACCTGCGGGTCGTCGCCGAGGACGCGGTCCTCGGCGTCTACTGCCGACGCTTCGGCGTCCCGCTCGTCGACCTGGGCACCGTCCGGCTCCCCCGGCTGATCGGCCACAGCAGGGCCATGGACCTGATCCTCACCGGCCGGGGCGTCGACGGCGTCGAGGCCGAGCGGATCGGGCTGGCCAACCGCGTGGTGCCGCCCGGCACGGCCCTCGACGCGGCGGTCGCGCTGGCCCACGAGCTGGCCGCCCTCCCCCAGCTGTGCCTGCGCAACGACCGCCTGTCGGCCATCGAGCAGTGGGACCTCGACGAGGACGCGGCGATGCGCAACGAGGCCTGGCGGGGCCGCGACACGATCGCCTCCGGCGAGACCCTCAGCGGCGCGGCCCGGTTCGCCGCCGGCGCCGGCCGCCACGGCAACCCCACCACCTGAGCCGGCCGCCCGGTCACGCGGTCACCCGATCGCCCGGTCGTCGCGGGCGCGGCCCGGCCCGGTCAGGTGGGTCAGGTCTCGCCCTCGACCTCCTGGGCCGTCGCCAGCGTGTCGTCGTCCTCCGCCGAGCGCTGCTCCCAGTCGGCGTGGAGCACCAGGTACCCGGCCTCCTTCATGGCGTCGACCACCACCGGGTCGTCGTCGACCACCACACCCACCGTCCGGGTCCGGGCCTCGTCGCGCAGGCGCCGCAGCTTCACCAGCGCCGCCGGGCCCCGGTCGCCGTCGGCCCGCATCACCAGGCGGTGGCCGCCGAGGCCGTGGCGCTCCAGCCACGCCTCGGTGTCGGCCCGGAGCCGCTCGGGGCGGCCGGTGAGGAACAGCACGTCGTGGTCGGCCGCCAGCTTGCCGACCAGGTTGACGCCCTCGAGGTGGGGCGGGTCGTCGACCGCGGCGGCGAAGAAGGCGTCCCAGTCCTTGCGCCGGCCCTCGATGTGGTGGAGCCGGTGCCGCACGTCGGCCACCACCCCGTCGATGTCGATCACGGCCAGCGGGCGATCTTCCATGCCCCATCATCACACCTCGGACGGCGAAGCCCACGGAAACCCGTGGAAACCACTGGAAAACCAAGGCGATCGTGCGCGCGACCCGAGTGTCCCGTCCTACGTTGTGTGCTGCATGACACGGTCGTTTCGCCTCGTCGCACCCGAACCGCGATCCGGCCTCGTCACCCGCCCCCGGTTGCTGCGGCAGCTCGTCCGGCGGTGGCAGCGGCGGGTCACGGTCATCACGGGGGGTCCCGGCCTGGGCAAGACGACCCTGCTCGCCCAGGCGCTCCGGGAGAACCGCCTCGCGCCCCGCGGCGACGACGTGTGGGTGGGCCTGGAGCCCCGCGACCGCGAGGCCGAGCGCCTCTCCCGCGTGGTGGCCGACGCCCTCGCCGCCCAGGACGCCCGGTCGGCGTCGGGCGGGACCGGCGGCCCCGCCGGCCCGTCCGGCCCGGGTGGTGCCCCGCCGCGGGGCGACGACGGCGTGCTCGACGCGGTGGCGGTCGCCGACCAGCTGTGGCGCCGCGCCCCCACCCAGGCGTGCCTGGTGCTCGACGACGTCCACCTGCTGCCACCCGACTCGTCGGGCGCCCGGTGGCTGGCCACGCTGATCGACGCCCTGCCCACCAACGGGCACGTCGTGCTGGCCAGCCGGAAGGACCCACCGATCCCGCTGGTCCGCTACGGCGCCATCGGGGCGCTGCTGCGGCTCACCGAGGACGAGCTGCGGTTCTCCGAGGAGGAGCTGCTCGGCTTCGCCACCCAGCGGGGCCTCGAACCCGAGCGCCTCGCCGGCACCGGCGGCTGGCCGGCGATGGCCGAGCTGGCCGCCAGCGTCGAACAGCACGTCACCGGCAACTACCTCTGGGAGGAGGTGCTCGAACCGCTCGGCCACGACCGCCGGTTCGTCCTGTCGGTGCTCTGCGACCTCGGGCGCGCCGACGGGGCCCTCGCCTCGGCGGCCGTCGGCCGACCCGTCGACCTCGCCGCCGACCTCGCCGGCATCCCGCTCGTGTCCCGCGACGCCGACGGCTGGTACGAGCCCCACAGCCTGTGGCGCACCGCGCCCCACATCGCCCTGCCCGAGGGCGAGGCCGGTCAGATCCGCCGCCGCGCCGCCCGCCACCTCATCGAGCGAGGGCGGTTCGACGCCGCGTTCGACCTCGTCGAGTCGGCGGGCCTGTGGGACGAGGCACCGGCGCTGCTGCGGGCCGCCTGCCTGTCCTCGGAGCTGCCGTCGGGCCAGCTCGGCCGGTGGCTGGCCGCCTGCCCCGAGGAGGTGCGCGCCTCGCCCGCCGGGCGCCTCGCGTCGGGGCTGCACACGGCCTCGACGTCACCGGAGAAGGCCTACGAGCCGCTCAAGCAGGCCGCCAAGCGGTTCCGCAAGGACGGCGACTCGGCGGCCGAGCTCACCGCCATCGCCATGATGGGCCGGATGGCCTGGTGGTGGCAGGACGTCGAGCTCCTCGCCAAGCTGAGCCCCCGGGTCATCGCCCTCCACGGCGAGGGCCACCCGGTCGCCAGCGCCCTCCTCTCGCTCGGCTTCGCCCTCGCCTGCGACCTGGCCGGCGACGACGACGGCGTCCTCGGGCAGCTCGTCAACATCCCCCAGGGCGTGCTCGACCCCGCCACCGAGGTGCTGAAGGGCTGGTTCGAGGGCGCCGTCCACCTCTACAGCGGTCGGTACGTCCCGGCGAAGGAGGCCGCCGAGCACATCCAGGCGCTGGCCCCGCCGGAGATGGGGTACATCGCCGACACGCTCGAGCTGATGTGCCTGTGGGTCGAGGGCCGGGTCGACGAGGTGATCGCCCGCATCGACGGGGTCGTGGCCGCGGCCCGGGCCAGCAACATCAGCTACACGCTGTCGCTGGGGCTCCACACGGCGAGCATCGGCTACTCGCACGTCGGCGAGATCGCCAAGGCCCGGGAGCTGCTCGACGAGGCGATCGCGGCCAGCCCCGCCCCCGTCAAGGGCGCCCGCACCGTCCACACCGCGATGGCCACGGCGTCACTGCTGCTGGCCGAGGGCGACGAGCCCGCGGCCGCCGCCGTCCTGTCCGAGGCGATCGAGGACCACGGCCTCGACCGGGGCGTCGACCGGCGCTGGTGGCGGCAGATGGTGTCGCTCAGCTACGTGCTGGTGCCCGACGCCCGCCCGCACTGGGACAGCGTGCCGCTGCGCGACCACCTGGCGGTCTGCCGCGACCTCGCCGCCGCGGTCGTCGCGGTCCGCAACGGCGAGGCCGACGCCCACCTCCGCACCCTCCACCTGCCGCCGCTGCCCGGGGTGCGCGCCGCGCTCCACCACCGCCACGCGGCCGAGCTGGCGGTGGGGCTCCAGGCCGCCGGCCGCCAGGAGGGCGCCCGCCTGCTCGACCTCCTCGGCCCCCACGGCCGGGCCGCGGTGCGCGACCTCACCGACCCGCCGGCGCCGGCCGCGACCGGCTCGTCGGGGGCGGCGCCGACCGCGACCGGCGACCGGGGCGCGGTCACCAACGGCAACGGCGACGGGACGGACGGCAACGGCACGGGCACGCCGGCCGGCGCGGCCGCCTCGACCACCGCGACCGGCCCGACCGACCCCGACCGCGACGGGGGGACGGTCCGGCGGGCCAAGCTCGCCAAGCAGGCCAAGGCGCTGCTGGCGGCCGTGCCGGCGCCGCCGCGCGATGTCACCTGGCTCGGGGTCCTCGGCCCGATCGAGCTGCGCCGGCCGGACCGCCGCAGCGAGCCCATCGACGACCCCGACCTGCGCCGCCAGCGGGTGCAGGAGCTCCTCGCCTACCTGGTGGGCCACCGGCGCACCACCCGGGCGGCGATCATGGCCGCCCTGTGGCCCGACCTCGACGAGCGGTCGGCCGGCAACAACCTCGGCGTCACGCTCAACCGGCTGCTGCGGCTGCTGGAGCCGTGGCGGCGGAGCGGCGAGCCGGCCTTCTACGTCCAGATCGACGGGCCCAGCCTGCAGCTGGTCACCGGCGAGCACCTGCGCATCGACGTCGACAGCTTCGACGAGCACGTCGCCCTGGCCGCCCGGGCCGAGGCCGACGGCATGCCGTCGCTGGCGCTCGAGCACAACCTGGCGGCGGTCGAGCTGTACCGGGAGCGGCTGTTCCTCGACCTGCCCGAGGCCGAGTGGTTCGCCCTCGACCGCGAGCACTACCGCACCCGCTTCGTCCGGGCCGCCGTCCGGGCCGGGCAGCTGCTGCTGGGCCACGGCGACGTCGAGCGCTCCCACATCGTCGCCCAGAAGGCCCTGCACGCCGACCAGTGGTCGGAGGAGGCCTACGCCGTGCTGGTGGGCGGCGCGCTGGCCCGCGGCGACCGCTCGGCCGCCCGGCGCCTGCTCGACCGCTGCATGGAGACGCTCGCCGACCTCGGCGCCCAGCCCTCCGCCGCCACCGAGCAGCTGCGCCGCCTGGTCCAGCAGCCCGGCTGACCCGCCGCCGGCACCGCCCGGCCGCGGGTCGCGGTCGGGATCAGGGTCAGGGCGTGGTCAGGGCGTGGTCAGGGCGTGGTCTGGCACTCGCTGAGGACGCGGGTCGCGACGGCGAGCTCGTCGGGTTCGAGGGTCTCGTCGAGCGGCGGCGGGGTCGGGGCCAGGAACGAGGCGAACAGGTGGACCACGCTCTCCCGGCCCATGCCGTCCCACCACCCCTGGTAGACGCACGGGGCGACCTCCGACCCGAGGCCCGACACCCCGTCGGCCGGCCAGGTGGCGACGAACACGTCGAGGAGCCGCTGGTCGTCGAGGCAGTCGAAGGCCCGGGGGACGGCCAGGTTCCGCTCGGCGGGTGACAGCGCGCCGAGGGCGTCGGCGCCGTCGAGCGCGCCCAGCTCCGCGAGCCGCTCCCGGCCCACGCTGCGGACGACGGCCTCGGCCATGCACTCGGCCTCCACCTGCGTGACGACGCCGTTGGTGCGGGTGATCGTGCTCTGGACCACCACGTCGAGCAGCTCGTCGTCGCTGGGGCCGCTGTCCCGGGTCAGGACGACGAACGCACCCAGCGCCACCAGCGCACCGACCACGGCCGCGGCCACGAGGGCCAGCAGACCCCGTCCGGGTCGCCCCCGCCGGTCGTCGTCGGCGCCGGCCGGCGCGTCGATGTCGGCGGCCCCGGGGCTCGACAGGCCCAGCGCCCGTTCCCGCTCGCGCTCGGCCCGGCGGCGGGCGGTGGGGCTGGCGTCGCCCAGGCCCGGCACGATCGGCGTGGAGCCGGTGGTGGGTCGGCGCTCGTGGTGGCCGTCGACGCCGGTCGGCGCGTGGCCGGGGCCGGCGGGCCGACCGGTCACGCCGACGAGGGCGTCCGGTGCCGGCGCCGGGGCCTCGTGGCCGGCGTGGGCGGCGCGGACGTCGTCCTCGACGCGGAACCGTCGCCGCTCCTCGGCGGGAGACGGCGACGGCGTGGGGGCAGGGCTCGACGTGGACTTCTTGGACCTCCGGGAGCCGCGGCGGAGGCTGAGGAGGCGGGGCTTGTCACCGAAGGCCAGCTCGACCTCGCGGGCCTGGGCCTCGCCGTGCTCGTCGACCGGGTTGGTGCGGGGCACCTCGACCCGCGGCTGCCCGCCGGCGGGCGTGGGCCGGGACGTCGG
>DATCLV010000280.1:0-1538 GCA_036563745.1 Acidimicrobiales bacterium
GGCGTAGGCGGTCACCATGTAGGCGATGCCGATCCGCTTGTGGTCGGTGGTGGTGAGGAAGGCGAGGATGCCCCGGGCCTCCCCGGTGGGGACCGCCACGTCCTCGCGGTCCTCCCGGCGCCCGTCGTCGGCACGGTCGACGATGGTCGTGCTCACGAGCCGCCTCCCTGGTTGGCCCCGGTGGTCGGGTCCTGGCCTTCGGTGTCGCCGGTCTGGCGGTCCTGCTCGCCGGGTTCGCCCTCGTCGTCGGTGGTGGCCTGGTCCTCCCCGGGCTCGGTGTCGGCCCGGTCGTCCTCGTCGCCGCCGTCGGTGTCGTCCCGCCCCTCGGGGCCGGGGTCGTCACCGGTGTCGGCGTCGGGGTTGTCCTCGTCAGCGGCCTCCGCCCTGGCGTCGGCGAGCCACTGCTCGTACTCCTCCTCGGAGACGACCCGCACCGTGTACAGCATCCGCCAGTGGTCGATGCCGCAGTACTCGGCGCAGCGGCCGACGTAGCTGCCGGTCTCGGTGGGGGTGACCTGGATCTCGTTGGTGAAGCCGGGGATCAGGTCGCGCTTGGACAGGAAGTCGGGCACCCAGAACGAGTGGGCGACGTCGTCGGCGTCGAGGCGCAGGTGGACGACCTGGTCGACCGGCAGCACCAGCTCGGGCGGGTCGTCGGCGCTGCCGGTGATCGTCAGGTCCTCGTCGGGGTAGTGGAACTGCCACGACCACTGGAACCCGACCACGTCGACGGTGACGTCCGGGTCGTCGTTCAGGCGGTTGACCCGCTCCTGCGTGGCGACGCTGAACCCGAACAGCCCGCCCACCACCAGCACCGGGACGGCGGTGTAGAAGACCTCGAGCGGGATGTTGTAGGCGTTCTGGTCGGGCAGCGGCTCGTCGCCCTCGCCCTCTCCGTCGCCGTCGGTCCGGCGGCGACGCCGGAACTTGACGAGCACGTAGATCAGCAGGCCCCACACGAGGGCGCCGACCAGCAGCCCGGCGACGAAGAACCCCTGCCACAGCCGCCGGATGCTCTCGCCCTCCTCGGCCGCCGGGTCGGGCGTCCCGAAACCGGGCAGGTCGCATCCCGCCAGCAGGAGGCCGGCGGCGATGACGGCGCCCGTTGCGGGGAGCCGCCGCGTGCGGGGGAGGCGTCGCACCATGGCGACCGTAGCCTCCCCGCTACCGCCCGTTGCGAATCACCCTGCGCGGGTCGTTTCGCCCTTCGCCTCTCCACTCGCTTGACGGTGGGGCGTCAGAGCCGTGCGGCGGTGGGGCGGCGGCCGGGAGGTCGGCAGGACCGGGGGCCAGACCGCCACGGCGCCGACGGGGCCTCGGGCGGTCGGCGAACCGAACGGACGGTGGATGGCGAACACCTGTTCGTGTCATGGTGCTACTCTACATGACATGGCAGCCACGGACAGGCTTCTGGAGACATCGGAGACGCTCGGCGACATCGACATCCACGCGATGGGCGACGACGCCGTGGCCGACGAGCTTGTGAAGCTGCACCGCATCGAGCAGTACCAGGCCGCCTACCGAGCCCGGCTCACGGC
>DATCLV010000281.1:0-2716 GCA_036563745.1 Acidimicrobiales bacterium
GACCGCACTGCCCTCCGGTGGCCGTGGGCATGACGACTCGTCCCGGAGCACCTGCATCGACTGGCGAGCGTATCCCCCGCGGGTCCGCGCCCACCCAAGCGGAAACCGCACGCGGTGTCCGCCGACCACCGACCCACGACCACCGACGCACGGCCGTCGGCCACCGACGCACGGCCGTCGGCCGACGGGCGACCGACGCCGGGCGACCTACCCCAGGTCGCCGGTGGCGCGGTCGAGGGCGGCCACCAGGTCGGCGCACAGGTCGTCGGCCGACTCGATGCCGATGCTCAGCCGCACCAGCGCCGGATCCACGGCCAGCGCGCTCCCCGCCGCCGAGGCGTGGGTCATGCGCGCCGGGTGCTCGATCAGCGACTCGACCGCCCCCAGCGACTCGGCCAGGGTGAACAGCTCGGTCGACTCGCACACCCGCACCGCGGCCGCTTCCCCGCCGTGCACGGTGAACGACACCATGCCGCCGTAGTCGCGCATCTGCCGCTTGGCGACGTCGTGGCCGGGGTGGTCGTCGAGGCCCGGGTACAGGACACGGTCGACCGCCGGGTGCTCCCGCAGCCGCTCCGCCACCGCCCGGGCGTTGGCGCACTGCCGGTCGACCCGGACGGCGAGGGTCTTGGCGCCCCGCTGGGTCAGGTAGCAGTCGAACGGCGACGGCACCGCGCCGACCGCGTTCTGCAGGAAGCCGATCCGCTCGGCCAGCCCGTCGTCGTCGACCGCCACGAAGCCGCCGACCACGTCGGAGTGGCCGCCCAGGTACTTGGTCGACGAGTGGACGACCACGTCGGCGCCGTGCTCCAGCGGCCGGGTGAGGTAGGGCGTGGCGAACGTGTTGTCGACCACCACCAGGGCCCCGTGGGCGTGGGCGATCTCGCTGACCGCCGCGATGTCGACGATGCGCAGCGCCGGGTTGGTGGGCGTCTCCAGCCACACGATCGCCGTGCCCTCGGGCCAGTCGGCCAGCAGCCGGGCCGGGTTGGTCAGGTCGACGGCCCACCACGGGTGCCCGGCGGGCCGGAACACCTTGTCGATCAGGCGGAACGTGCCGCCGTAGGCGTCGTTGCCGAGGACCACGCCCCCGCCCTCGGGCAGCAGCCGGAGGACGGCGTCCTCGGCGGCCAGGCCCGACGCGAACGCGAACCCGTGGGCCGCGCCCTCCAGCGCCGCCACGCAGGCCTCCAGCGCGGCGCGGCTGGGGTTGCCGCTGCGGGCGTACTCCCACCCGCGATGGCGGGCCACGCCGTCCTGGGCGAACGTGGTCGCCAGGCTGATCGGCGGCACCACCGCCCCCGTGTGGGGGTCGGGCTCGCTCCCGGCGTGGACCGCGACGGTCTCGATCGCCGGCCCCTCGGGACCGGCCGCGAACCCGGTCACCCGGACCCGGCCCGCGACAGGTAGGTGAGGACGTCGGTGCGGGTGAGCACGGCGTGGGGCCGGCCGCCGGCCAGGACGACCACCGCGTTGGCCTGGTCGAGCAGCTCCACGGCGGCCGCCACCGGCTGCCCGATCCCGATCGTCGGCAGAGGCGGGCCCATCACCTTCTCCACCGGCTCGTCCATGACCTCCGGCGACCGGAACGTGAGGTCCATCAGCACCAGCTCGTCGACCGCGCCCATCACCTCGGCGGCGGCCAGCGGCATCTCCCCCTTCGCCACGGGCAGCTGCGACACACCGTGCCCGCGCATCAGGTTGATGGCCCGGCGGACGGTGTCCTCGGGCCGGGCGTACATCAGCAGCGGCACCCCGGTGCGCGACGCCAGCACCTCGTCGACCGGGTGCTCGGCGAGGTCGCGGAGGAACCCGTGGCCGGCCATCCAGTCGTCGTCGAACACCCGGGACAGGTAGCCGCGCCCCGAGTCGGGGATCAGCACCACCACGAGGTGCTCGGGGCCGAGCTCGCGGCCCACCTCCAGCGCCGCCGCCACGGCCGTGCCGCCGGACCCGCCGATGAGCAGGCCCTCCTCCCGGGTCACGCGGCGGGCCATGAGGAAGCTGTCCTCGTCGGAGATCGGCACCACCCGGTCGACCAGCGACGGGTCGTAGGTCGTGGGCCAGAAGTCCTCGCCGATGCCCTCCACCAGGTAGGGCCGGCCGGACCCGCCCGAGTACACGGAGCCGGCCGGGTCGGCGCCGACGACCTGCACGTCGGGGTTCTGCGCCTTGAGGTAGCGCCCGACGCCGGTGATCGTCCCGCCCGTGCCGACGCCGGCGACGAAGTGGGTGACCTTCCCGGCGGTCTGGCGCCAGATCTCGGGGCCGGTGCTCAGCTCGTGGGCCCGGGGGTTCTGCGGGTTGCCGTACTGGTTGGGCCGGAACGCACCAGGGATGTCGTTCACCAGGCGCTCGGCCACCGAGTAGTACGACCGGGGGTCGTCGGGCTCGACGGCCACCGGGCACACCACGACCTCGGCGCCGTAGGCCTCCAGCAGCTTGATCTTCTCCGGGGCGACCTTGTCGGTGACCACGAACACGCAGCGGTAGCCCCGCTGCGCGGCCACGATGGCCAGCCCGACGCCGGTGTTGCCGGAGGTCGGCTCGACGATCGTGCCGCCCGGGCGCAGGAGGCCCTGCCGCTCGGCCTCCTCGATCATCGTGAGCGCCGGCCGGTCCTTCACGCTGCCGCCGGGGTTCAGCATCTCGAGCTTCGCGACCACCCGGCACTCGAGGTCGCGGGCGACGCGCCCCAACCGCACCAGCGGTGTGT
>DATCLV010000291.1:0-3191 GCA_036563745.1 Acidimicrobiales bacterium
CACCGAGGGCACCCTCCACGCCGGCGACCGGCTGTGCGCCGAGGCGGAGGGCCTGTTCATCGCCATCGACTTCATGAAGCTGGCCAAGCTCCGCGAGGAGCGGAAGCTCCGCTTCGAGTCCGACTGACGGCCGGCGCCTGGCGCGCCGGCAGCGGCGGCCCGCCCGGGGCGGCAGGCCGCGGGCGCAGCTCAGCTCAGAGGAGCTGGCTGCGGAGCTTGTCGACCGCCGCGAGCAGCGTGGCGCGGATCTCGCGGCGGGGGAGGCCGGTGGCCTCGTGGATCTCGTTGAGCGTGCGGGGTGGGTGGCCGTCGAACCCGAAGCGCTGGACGATGATCGCCCGCTCCGTGGCGCTCAGGCCGAGGATCGCGTCGCGGCGCAGCGCGTGGAGGGCGACCAGGTCGTCGTCCGGTTCGAACCGCGGGTCCGGCGGCTCGGCGAGCTCGACGGCGTCGTCGTCATCGGGGTAGGGCCACCCGTCTTCGCTCATGAAGGACAGTGGATCACCCATGGTCCAGGTGTCGCGCCGCCACGATCCGTGGTCAAGCGGAACGGGCGTTCGCCGCAGCCTCGTCGGGCAGCGCGGCCAGGGCCGCCAGCAGCCCCTCGCCGACCCGGCCGGTGGCGAGGATCCGCCCGACGCCGGGGATGGCGGCCAGCTCGTCGGGGGTCCGGGGGCGGCGGCGGGCGATGGTGGCGAGGAGGTCGTCGTCGATGACCGTGTCGGGTCGGACCCTGGCGGCGCGGGCCGCTTCCTCCCGCCACTCGACGAGCGCGTCGAGCACCGGGTCGACCGGCTTGCGCTGGGCGGCGATGCGGGCGAGCTGCTCGCGTTGCTCGGCCAGGCGGGCCCGCCAGTCGGGCTTGGCGGGCGCCGCCACCGCCGCCGAGCCGTCCTCCAGGTCCTTGACCCAGGGACACACCCGCCGGTCGATCACCTTGCCGCTGAACGTGCGCTGGGCCGCCCAGCTGCAGTGCAGGACCTGGACCGCCCGGGTCATCGCCACGTACAGCAGGCGGGCCTCCTCGGCCCGGGCCGCCGCGGTGCGGGCGTGGGTGATCGGCACGAAGCCGTCCTCCAGCCCGGCCAGGTGCACGACCGGCCACTCCAGGCCCTTGGCGGCGTGGAAGGTGGCGATGGTGACCGCGTCGGGGGTGGTCTCGCCGCCCTCGGCCTGCAGGGTGGCGACCAGCCAGGCCCCGAAGCCGGCGGCCGTCGCGCCCGGGTCGAGACGGAGGTGGTCGCGGGCGAGCTGCACGATGTCGGCGTGCGGGTCGGGGAGCCGGGCGCCGTCGTCGCCCCCGTCGTCGCCGACGCCGGGCCCGACGCTGACGCCGTCGCCCGCGCCGGCGATGCCGGCACCCATGGACGGCAGCTCGTCGCGCAGCGCCTCCAGGTCGGGCAGGCAGGCGGCCAGCGGCCGGTGGTTGCCGCGCAGGAGGTCGAGCGCCGAGCGGGTGGCGGGCTTCTTCAGCAGGGCGTCGCCGCCCTTCACCACGTAGGGGATGCCGACCGCCCGCAAGCCCTCGGCGATCAGGCCCACCTGGGCGTGGGTGCGCACCAGCACCGCCTGGTCGGACCACGCCTGCTGGGGCGCGCGGTGGTCGCGCACGGCCCGGGCGACGCCGCGGGCCTCGTCGAGGTCGGTGGCGTAGCGGGTGAGCCGGGGCGCCGGGCCCTCCACCTGGGTGGCGTGGACCGGCCTCGCGTCGAGTCGGGCCGCCCGCAGCACCGACGCTGCCGCCCCCAGGATCTGCGGCGTCGACCGGTAGTTGCGGGCCAGCGAGATCACCTCGGCCGTCGGGTACCGCTCGGCGAAGCGCTCGAGGAACCCGGCGTCGGCGCCGTTCCACCCGTAGATCGCCTGCTGGGGGTCGCCGACCACGGTGAGGTCGAGGTGGTTGCCCCGCCAGGCGTCGAGCAGGCGCAGCTGGAGCGGGTTGACGTCCTGGAACTCGTCGACGAACAGGTGCCGGAACCGCCAGCGCTGCGCGGCCGCGAAGGCCGCGTCGCCGAGCAGGGCGTCGCCGCACAGCTTGAGCAGGTCGTCGAAGTCGACCAGGTGGTGCTCCCGCTTGGCCTCCTCGTAGCGGGCGTAGAGGGCGGCGATCCGGTCGGGCGGCGCCGGCGGGCGGCGACGGGCGGCCGCCGCGCCCTCGGCGTAGTCGCCGGGGCCGAGCAGCCGGGCCTTGGCCCACTCGATCTCGGTGGCCAGCGTGGCCGGGGTCAGCTCGCCGGGCCGTCCCGGGCCCCGCAGCACGTCGGCGAGGAGCTTGGCCTTGCGGGTCAGCAGGTCGGGCGGGCGGCGGCCCCGGTCGGCCCAGTGCGCCCGCAGCTGGGCGTAGGCGATGCCGTGGAACGTGCCGGCGGCGACGCCGTCGCGCAGGCCGAGGCGGCGCAGCCGGTCGCGCAGCTCGCCGGCCGCCTTCCGGGTGAAGGTGAGGGCGAGGACGTGGCTGGCCTCGGCGTCCTCGGTGGCGATCCGCCAGGCGATGCGCCGGGTGAGCACCCGGGTCTTGCCGGAGCCGGCGGGCGCCAGGATCGCCAGCGGCCGGGCCGGTGACGTGACCGCGCGCCGCTGGGCGTCGTCGAGGTCGTAGAGGAGCTCGTCGCCCGTCGCGCCCGGCACCGTGTGCACCACCATCTGCCCCGCAACCCTACGTCCAACTTAGAGTCCTGGGTCGTGATCGAGGTCCCGGCGGAGCGGTTCGAGGAGCTGGTGGCGGACGCCCTCGACGCGATCCCCGACGAGCTGGCGCGGCTCGTCGACAACGTGGTGGTCGTGGTGGAGGACGGGCCGCCCGACGGCACGCTGCTGGGCCGGTACGACGGCGTGCCGCTGACCCAGCGCGACGGCTGGTACGGCACCGGCGGCCTGGTGATGCCCGACCGCGTCACGATCTTCCGGCGGCCCATCTGCGCCATGGCCGACGACGAGGACGAGGTCGTCCGCCAGGTCGGCATCACCGTGGTGCACGAGCTGGCCCACCACTTCGGCATCGACGACGACCGCCTCGAGGAGCTCGGCTGGGACTAGGCCGTGTCCTGCGAATCATGGCCCACATCTCTCCGGCCGGATGACGCCGCTCGCCGCACCATGCCGGACGCCGAAAGCGCTGGTGGCTTACGACGCCGGGATGGCACGCCGAGCGACGCCCCCGACTCGGAGATCTGCACACCGGATCCACAGGA
>DATCLV010000302.1:0-1535 GCA_036563745.1 Acidimicrobiales bacterium
GAGCCGCACCGCCGCCGCCGTCAGGTCGTCGGCGGTGCGGGGCGGGGGACCGTGCAGGAGGCACAGGTCGGCCGGCGCCCCGGGCGCCACCCGCCGGGGCGGACCGCCGGGCCGCAGGGGGGCGCCGAGCCAGAGGGCGAGAGCCTGCGCCGGCGTGACGGCCTCGTCCGGGCCGAGCGGGGCGCCCGACCGTGTCCGGCGCTCGACGGCGGCCCGCATGGCGGCCCAGGGGTCGGTGCCGCCGTAGGGTGCGTCGCTGCCCGCCGCCACCTCGACACCGGCGTCCAGCAGCCGGCGGCAGGGGTAGAGGTGGGGTCGGTCGTCGGGGTCCACGTCGGCCAGGTACCGGTCGCCCCGCTCGTGGACGAGCGCGGGCTGGGTGACGACGGTCAGGCCGAGGTCGGCGAGGCGGCCGGCGGCCTCGGGGGGCACGACCGAGCCGTGCTCGACCCGGTCGCCGGGCCGGGACCCGGCCGCTGCCCAGGCGGCGAGCGCGAGCGCCAGCGCGGCCCGGGTCACGCAGTGGACCGCCACCGACCGGCCGGCGTCGTGGGCGGCGGCGATGCCGGCGACCAGCGCGTCGAGGTCGGGGTCGCGGGCGTCGTCGACGACGAGCTTCACCGGCCCCCGCTCGGCCCCCGGGGGCGCGGGCGTGGCCGCCAGGGCCGGCCCGCCGGTCACGACGAGCCGCTGGGGCAGGGCGCACGCCGCCGCGGCCAGCGCCGCCAGGTCCTCGGGGTCGTCGTAGGGGGTGGCGTCGGTGACCCCGGTGACCCCGTACCGGGCCAGCTCGGCGCCCACCGGCGCGAGGTCCGGCGGCCCCACCTCGGGCAGCCGGCGCCGCAGCCAGGCATCCGCCCGGTCGACCCGGCCGGTCGGTCGCCCGGTGCCGTCCCGCTCGACGCCGGGGTGGTCGGCGCCCTCCAGCCCGGCGTCGGCGATCGCCGCCGAGTTGAGGACCCACCGGGCGCCCGTGCGGTGCTGGACCCGCACCGGGCGGTCGGGGACGAGGGCGTCGAGCCGGTCACGGTCGAGGTCGCCGGCGACCGACTCGTCGTAGCCGACGGCGCGGACCCAGCACCCCGGCGGCCGGGCCGCGGCGGCACCCCGCAGGGCGGCGGCGAACCCGGCGGCGTCGCCGACGTCGGCGGGGCCGACCGCCACCGAGGCCCGGGCGGCGGCGGTGGCGAGGAGGTGGACGTGGTGGTCGTGCAGGCCGGGCAGCAGCGCGCCGCCGCGGCCCTCGACGACGACCGCGCCGGCCGTCGCCGGGCGCAGGCCCGGCGCCACCTCGGCGACCTCGGCGTCCCGGACCCGGACGTCGACCCGCCGGCCGCCGACCTCGACGTCGCGCAGCAGCAGCTCGCCGCTCACACCACCCCCAGCTCGGCGAGCACCCGCTCGGTGTCCGCACCCAGCTCCGGGGCCCGGCCGGGGGCCGGGCGGGCGCGGGGCGGGGCCGGCGCCACCCCGTCGGCCGGCAACGTGGGCCCGGCCAGGTGGGCGGCGACCCCGGCCATGGCGACGTCCAGCAG
>DATCLV010000321.1:0-3341 GCA_036563745.1 Acidimicrobiales bacterium
GGCGTACACGCCGCCGGCGGCGACCAGCTCCTCGTGGCTCCCGTGCTCGACCACCTCGCCGCTGGCGAACACGATCACCTCGTCGGCGGCCTCGGCCGTCGACAGGCGGTGGGCGATCGACACCATCGTCCGGCCCTCGGCCAGCCGGGCCAGCGCCTCGGTGAGCGCCCGCTCGGTCTCCGGGTCGACCGCCGAGGTCGCCTCGTCGAGCACCAGCAGGCCAGGGTTGCCCAGCTGCGCCCGGGCGAGCGCCACGAGCTGGCGCTCGCCGACCGACAGGTTGGTGCCCCGCTCGCCGACCGGGGTGTCGAGCCCGAGCGGCAGGTCGTCGAGCCACCACCCGAGCCCCAGCGAGTGGAACGCGGCGCGGATGTCGTCGTCGCCGGCCTCCAGTCGGCCCAGCCGGACGTTCTCGCCCACGGTGCCGTCGAACAGGAACCCGTCCTGGGGGACGAGCCGGATCGCCCGCTGCCGGGCGTCGGCCGTGGTGTGGCGGAGGTCGACGCCGCCCACCAGGAGGGCGCCGCCGGTCGGGTCGGCCAGGCGGCACAGCAGCTTGGCGAACGTGGTCTTGCCGGAGCCCGTCTCACCCACCACGGCCACCCGCCGACCCGCCGGGATCTCCAGGTCGACGTCGTGGAGCACCGGCACGCCGTCGCGGTAGGCGAAGCGGAGGCCCTTGGCGCTGATCGACAGCGGCCCGGTCGGGAGCTCGACGCTCTGGTGCGGCTGCGGGTCGGGCACGTCGATCGGCGTCGCCAGGACGCCGAGGATCTTCCGCCAGCCGGCGATGCCGATCTGGGTGCGGTCGACGATCTCGGCCAGCTCGCCCAGCGGGTTGAGCAGCAGGCCGATCAGGAACAGGAACGCCACCAGCTCGCCGAGCTCGAGCCCCCACCCCGGGCCCCACATCACGCCGGTGACCACGGCACCGGCCAGGGCGATGGCGCCGAAGACGTCGGCCAGCGGCAGCGTCGCCGCCGAGTACCTGGCCGCCAGCAGCCGCGACCGGTACTGGCGCTCGATGCTCTCGGTCAGCCGACGCCGACGCCGCTCCTCCAGCCCGTACGACCGCACCAGGGGCGCCCCGGTGATCGCCTCCGACACCTCCGAGAACGTGTCGCCCACGTCCGTGCGCACCTGGTCTTGGGCGGCGAGCTGCTTGCGCTGGAGCCACGGCAGCAGCACCGCGATCGGGGCGAACAGCAGCATCGTCTGCAGGCCCAGGCGCCAGTCGTAGACCAGCATCACGCCGAACGCCCCGGCGATGATCGTGTTGTCGACGATCCAGGCCACCGCGCCCCACTCGGTGAACTGGGCCAGGGTCTCGACGTCGCTGGTCACCCGGGCCACGAGGGCCCCGCGGCGCTGGTCGCTGTGCTCGGCGACCGACAGCTTGTGGATGTGGGCGAACGACCGCAGCCGCAGGCCCAGCAGGCTCGCCTCGGTCGCCCGCACCAGCCGCAGGTAGGTGGCCCGGGCGAGGAGGTAGAGGACCACCACGGCCGCGGCGGTGGCGGCCGATGCGCCGTACACGAACCAGGGACGGAACCCCTGCTCGCCCCGCACGCCGCGGTCGAGCACCTGCTGGATGAGGATCGGCAGCGCCAGCTTCCCGGCGGCGGTCAGGATCGCGAGGAGGACGGTGAGCAGCAGGCCCTGGCGCAGCTCGGGCGTGACGGCGATGCCGCGGCGCAGCACGGCGATGGCCCCGGCCCCGGCCAGGTCGCCCATGTGGAGCTCGTCGTCCTCAGGCGTCGGGTCGGGCCGGCGGCGCGCCTCGTCGAGCTCGGGCCCCGCGGACTCGCGCAGCACCTCGGTGGCGGCGTCGTAGACGTCGGCGCGCCCGTCGTCGTCGGCCACCTCCTGCCGGTGGGGCCCGGTCATGCGGCGGCGTCCTGCTCGTAGGCGTGGGCGAGCGCCGCGTAGGCGGGCACGGTCGCGACCAGCTCCGTGTGCGGGCCGCTGGCGGCGATGCGGCCGTCCTGGAGGAACAGCACCCGGTCGGCGAGGGCGATCGTCGACAGCCGGTGGGCCACCACCAGCGTGGTGGTGCTGAGCGAGCGTCGCAGGTTGGCGAGGATCTGCTGCTCGATCACCGGGTCGACCGCGGAGGTGGCGTCGTCGAGCAGCAATAGGCCCGGTTTGCGGAGCAGCGCCCGGGCCAGGGCGAGCCGCTGGCGCTGGCCACCCGACAGCGTCACGCCGCGCTCACCCACCACGTGGTCGAGCCCGGCGGGGAGGTGCGCCACGAACCGGTCGGCGCGGGCCACCTCGAGCGCCCACGCCACCTCGTCGTCGCTGATCGGATCGCCGAAGGTGAGGTTCTCCCGCAGCGACGCCACGAACAGGAACGGCTCCTGGAACGCCAGTGCCACCGACCGGCGGACCGTGCGGGGGTCGGCCTCGGCGAGGTCGACGCCGCCGACCCGCACCACCCCCGACGCCGGGTCGTACAGGTGGCCGAGCAGCATGCACAGGCTGGTCTTCCCGGCCCCGGTGGCCCCGACCAGCGCCACCACCTCGCCCGGCTCGATCCGGAACGAGCAGCCGTCGAGCACCGGCAGCGGCCGGTCGCCGCCGTCGTCGCGGTCGTCGCCGACGTTCTTCCCGTGGCCGTCGTCGTCGTTCCTGGGGCCGCCCTCGCCCGGGTAGCCGAACGTGACGTCGTCGACCTCCACCGCCAGCGCGCCCTCCGGCAACGGGACGCCCGTGCCGTCGGCCGGGCGCACCCGCGCCGGGTTGGCGAGGACGCCGTCGAGCCGGTCGGCCGCCACGACCGCACGTGGCAGCTCCTCGAGCATGTAGCCGAGCACGCGGGTGGGGAACGACAGGATGTTGAACAGCGCCATGGCCTGGACCAGGCCGCCGACCTCCAGCGCCCCCGTCGACACCCGCCACGCCCCGACGGCGAGCAGCACGATCGAACCCAGCACCGGCAGCGTCTCCAGACCGGGCTCGAACGTCGCGCGCAGCCAGCCGACCTCCAGCCGGGCCTGCCGCAGGTCCTCCGCCTCGGCGGCCAGGCGCCGGTGCTCCCGGTCCTCGAGGCCGAGGGTCTTCACGACCAGGGCGCCGTCGAACGACTCGTGGACCACCGCCGACACGCGGCCGAGCTGGTCCTGCGTGGCGGCCGCCGGCCGTTCGATCCGGCGGGCGTAGAGCCGGTTGAGCAGGCCCAGGGTCGGGAACAGGGCGAAGCCCACCAGCATCAGCAGCGGGTCGACCGCGGCGAGGCTGCCGATCGCCGCGATGAGCAGCACCACGACCCCGATCGACATCGGCAGCGGTTGCAGGGCCGTGACCGCCCGCTCGATGTCGGCGTCGGCGTGGGCCAGCAG
>DATCLV010000327.1:0-7787 GCA_036563745.1 Acidimicrobiales bacterium
CGGCCGGTCGTGGGGCGGGACGAACGTGCCGCTGGCGGGCCGGTCGAGGTCGGTCCCGTCGACGGTGACGTGGCCGGCGTCGAGGGGCTGGAGCCCGGCGAGGGCGCGCAGGACCGTGGTCTTGCCGGCGCCGTTGGGCCCGAGCAGCGCCACGACCTCCCCGTCGCCCACCCGAAGGGCGACGTCGAGGTGGAAGGCGCCGAGGCGGACGTCGATGGCGGCGTCGAGCACGGTCATCGGGCGGGAGCCGGGGTCAGGTCGCGAGCCAGCGGTCGCGGAGCGGCAGCAGGACGGCGAGCGACACGGCGATGAGGACCAACGACAGGGCGACCGCCGCGTCCCGCTGGCCGCGCTCGAGGGCCAGGTAGACGGCGAGGGGCATCGTCTGGGTGCGGCCCTGGAGGTTGCCGGCGAACGTGACGGTCGCCCCGAACTCGCCGAGCGCCCGCGCCCAGGCCAGCACGGCCCCGGCCACGATGGCCGGCGCGGCGTGCGGGAGCGTGATCCGCCGCAGGACCGTCCACCGGCCGGCGCCGAGGGTGGCGGCGGCCTCCTCGTAGCGGGGGTCGGCGCTCCGGAGCCCCGACTCGACGGTCAGCACGAGGAACGGCAGCGCCACGAACGTGTTGGCCACCACCACGCCCCAGGTCGAGTAGGGGAGCAGGAACCCGGTCGCCTCGTACACCGGCTCGCCCAGCAGCCCCCGCCGCCCGAAGGCGAACAGCAGGGCGGCGCCGCCGACCACCGGGGGCAGGACCATCGGCAGCAGCACCAGGGCCCGGAGGACCGGCCGCCCCGGGAGCCGGGTGCGGGCCAGCACCCAGGCGAGCGGCACGCCCAGCAGCAGGCACAGGCCGGTGGCCGCCAGCGCCGTCGTGAGGCTGAGCCGCAGGGCGTCGCGGACGACCGGGTCGCGGGCGAGGTCGGCGAGGTCGCCCCACGGCGCCCGCAGCAGGAGCGCCGCGAACGGGACCAGGACGAACGCCAGGGCGACCGCCGCCAGGGGCACGACCGGCCACGGGGTGCGCGGCCGGTCGACCCGCCGGGCGGTCGGTCGCCCCCGGCTCACGGCGCCGAGAACCCGTGGTCGGCCAGGATCGCCTGCCCCTCCTCCGAGACCACGAGCGCGACGAAGGCCGCGGCCACGTCGGCGTCGCCCGCCCCGGTCAGGGTGGCGATGGGGTAGGTGGCGACCACGTTGTGCTCCTCCGGGATGGCGATGCCCTCGACGGCGTCGCCGGCGGCGAGCACGTCGGTGACGTACACGATGCCCGCATCGAGGTCGCCCGCCTCCACCTTGGTGAGCAGCGCCCGCACGTCGGCCTCCTCGGTGTCGACCGACGGCGTGACCCCGGCGTCGGCGAGGGCCTCCCGGCCGAGGTCGCCGCAGGGCACGCCCTCGGCGCACAGGCCGACGAGCAGGTCGGGGTCGGCGAGGTCGGCCAGGCCGGTGACGCCGCCGGGGTTGCCGGCGGGCACGACGATCTGCAGCCGGTTGGTGGCGAAGACCTGCGGGTCGTCGGCGGCGCCGGCGGCGACCACCTGGTCCATGTTCGAGGTGTCGGCCGAGGCGAACACCGCCGCGGGGGCGCCGGCGAGGATCTGCTCCCGCAGGCCGGACGACGGGCCGACGTTGAGCTCGACGTCCACCTCGGGGTGGGCGGCCTCGAAGGCGTCGGCGAGGTCGTCGAAGGCGTCGGTGAGCGACGCCGCGGCGAACACCGTGAGGTCGCCCTCCAGGGGCTCCCCGGCGCCGGACCCGGTGCCCCGGTCGCTCGCGCCGTCGCCGCCGTCACCGTCGTCGCCGCAGGCCGCGAGCTGGGCGAGCAGGACGAGCAGCACGAGCGGGACGGCGAGCAGGGCCGCGAGGCGTCGGGCACGGGTGGCGGGCATGGGTTCCTTCCGCGGGATCCGCCGGGTGGTTAGTCGCAGTGACACTAGCCTGCCGGTCGTCCGCGACGCCCCGTGGCAACCTCGGGGGCGTGGAACGCCGACCGACGCTGTCGCTCAACGAGTGGGCCGTCCTCGGCCTGCTCGTGGACGCGCCCCGGCACGGCTACGACATCGCCGCCGCCCTGCAGCCCGGCACCCGGCTCGGTGACGTCTGGCGGCTCAGCCGCCAGCTCGTCTACCGGGCCCTGCAGCGCCTCGACGACCTCGGCCTCGTCCGGCCCGTCGCCACCGAGCCCGGCGCCGGCGGCCCGCCCCGCACCACCTACGAACCCACGCCCGCGGGCCGCGCCGCGCTCGACGCCTGGCTGGTCACCCCGGTCGAGCACCTGCGCGAGGTCCGCAACGCCCTGCTCCTCAAGCTGCTGCTCGCCGAGCGCCTCGGGCGCGCCACCGGCCCGCTGGTGCGCGCCCAGCGCCAGGCGTTCGCCCCGCTGCTCGACCGGCTGACCGGGCCGCCGCCCCCGGCCGACCCCGTCGCCGCCTGGCGGCACCACTCCGCCCGGGCCGTGGCCGGCTTCCTCGACACCCTCGACATCCTCGACGCGCACGACCCGCCGGGCGATCCCTGATCCCGACCGGTCGACTTGCCGATCGGCTAGGCAAAGCGCCGATCGTCACGGCAACATTGAGGCGACGATCGGAACATCGATCGAAGGGGGGAACTGATGGGCAAGCGTGTCGCGGCCGTGCTGGTGAGCGCGGTCCTCTCGTTGGTGGCGGTCACGGCCTCCACCGCCGCACCGGTGGAGGCGCAGACGCCACCGAAGGACCCGGTGGTGATCGTGGGCGGCTTCCTCACCGGCCGACCCATCGCCGACGTCTACTACCTGCCGCTGGCCGAGCGGCTCCGGGCCGCCGGCTACCAGGTGTGGATCTTCGGGCCGGTCGACTTCGGCCTCGCCGACATCCGCACGAGCGCCGCGGCGCTCGGTCGGCTCGTCGACGAGGTGCGGGCGACCACCGGGGCGGCGAAGGTCGACCTCATCGGGCACTCACAGGGCGGCCTCACCAGCCGCTACTACGTGAAGAGCCTGGGCGGCCACGCCAAGGTCGACAGCCTGATCAGCCTGGCGTCGCTCCACTACGGGACCGTGGTGGCCAACCTCGGGTCGTTCCTGCTGCTCGGCAACTGCCTCGGCATCGCCGGCTGCGAGCAGATGCGGATCGGGTCGAGCTTCCTGAACCAGCTCAACGCCGGGGACGACACGATCGGCGACGTCCACTACACGAACATCGTCACGGTGTTCGACGAGCTGGTCATCCCGTACACCAGTGGGTTCCTGCGCAACGACGGCAACAACACCAACGTCACCGTCCAGGCCCAGTGCCCGTTCCGGCTGGTGGAGCACATCTCCATCCCGTTCGACCCCGCGGTCCAGGACGGGATGATCGACGCCTTGCAGCACCGGCCGGTGCGGCTGGCGTGTTGATCGGCGCCTCGGCCACGGCCGTGTAGGCGCCGGCTGCGCATCGGGACACGTCATCTCGGGAGCTCCGGCTGGGTGCCCGGCGCCTCGGTCACGGCCGTGGAGGCGCCGGCTGCGCATCGGGGCACGTCGCGCGGTCGGGGCCGAACGAGATGTGTGGGGCCCGCCGGTCAGTCGCCGGTGGGCCCCACCCGGTCCAGGAGGCGTTCGACGAGGGCGACGGCCTCGTCGTGGCCGGTGGTCAGGCCGAGGGCGGCCTCCATCCCGAGGACCTGCCCGGCGGCGGTGAGGAGGACGGCGACCGCCGCCGGCGGCACGGCCTCCGTGTCGACCCCGGCCTCGGCCAGCACCTCGGCGATCACCTCGATCTGGCGGCGGCGGAAGCGGTCGGCGTGGGCGGCGATCTCGGCCCTGATCGCCTTCCGGTGGTTGGCCAGCGCCGCGTACTCCTGCAGGAACGCCGTGCCGGCCCGGTCGCTGCCGAACCGCCACAGGGCCCGCAGGGGGTCGGGCTCGGTGAGCACCCGCTCCAGCCGGGCCAGGTTCCGTTCCGCCGCCCGCCGGAACAGGGCGAGGAACAGGTCGTCCATCGTGCGGAAGTAGTAGTGGACGAGCTGCGGCTTCAGGCCCGCCCGGGCGGCGACCCGCCGCGACGTCACCGCCGCGTACCCCTCGTCCAGCAGCAGCCGGTGGGCGGCGTCGAGCAGCCGCGCCCGGGTCCGGGAGTCCTCGGCCCCGATCCGGCGGCTCGGCGTGGTGGCCTCCGTCACCTCCCCAGCTAAGCAGGAGCGTCGTCGCGGGTCGTGCCCCGAACCTGCCCCCGAAGCGGGGAGCAGGCTCCCCGCTTCGGGGGCAGGTTCGCTCGGGGTGGCGCAGCGGGCCGGTCGCCGCTGGTCACAGCGCCGCTTCGATGGGCGTGTCGCCGGCGACCAGCTCGAGGGTGCGGTGCACGGCGACGTCGTCGGTCAGGAGCTTCACCAGCACCGCGGCGACGTCGTCGCGGCTGATCGGGCCCCGGGGCACCGACGCCGCCAGCAGCACCCGGCCGGTGCCCGGGTCGTCGGTGAGGCGGCCCGGCCGCAGGATCGTCCACGCCAGGTCGCGGCGCCGGAGGTCGTCCTCGGCCGCGGCCTTCGCCCGCAGGTAGGCGGCGAACACCTCGTCGGTGCCCGGGGGCGGCGGGCCCGCGGCGCCCATCGACGAGATCTGCACGAACCGGCGCACGCCCGCCCGCTCGGCGGCCTCGGCCAGCAGCACCGACGCGGCCCGGTCGACCGTGTCCTTGCGGGGTGCGCCGCTGCCCGGCCCGGCCCCGGCGGCGAACAGGACGGCGTCGGCGCCCCCGAGGTGGGCGGCCACCTGGTCGACGGTGGCGGCCTCCAGGTCGAGCACCACGGCCTCGGCGCCCACCGCCTCCAGGTCGGCGACGTGGTCGGGGTTCCGCACGATCCCGACGGGGGAGTGCCCCGCCTCGGCGAGGAGACGCTCGGTCCGCAGGGCGACCTGACCGTGCCCGCCGGCGACGACGATGCGCATGGCCGGAGGCTACCGGGGTGCGCGAACGGCGCCGGTCCCTCGCCGTGGGGAGGCGGGGCCGGCGCCGTCCGGGAGGTGCAGCCAGTCGTGCTCAGGTCAGGTGGGCCACTCGGGCTCGGACCGCCGGCCGACCCGGGTGCGCTGCTGCGAGCGGGCGACGTCGAGCTCGCCCTCGCCCTCCACCATCGGGCCCCGGGCCATCCGGTCCTCGCCGCGCTGGGCCTGGAGGTCCTGCATGTGCTGCTGCAGGCGGGGCTTCTCCTCGTCGTAGCGCTGGAGGACGTTCTCCCACCGCTGCCGCATCGGCTGGACGCCACCGCCGCCGATGGCGACGATCGCCGAGCCGGCCACCACGGCGAGGATGGCGTAGAAGAGGCCGTTGATGATCGCCGGGGCGATCTGCAGCTGGCTCAGGGCGGCGAACACGCCGACCACCACGATGCCGCCGGCGGCCACGGTGGCGAGCAGCTTGCCGTAGCTCAGGCCGCCCAGCGAGCCGCTGATCATGTCGCGGGCCATGTTGGCGATGACGGCCGCCACGACCACGATGGCGACGGCCACGATCACCCGCGGCAGGTAGTTGACGATCCCGGCGAGCATCTCGCTCACGGGGTTGTCGCCGAACACGGCGAAGGCCATGGTCAGGACGACGAGCATGAGGCCGTAGTAGATGGCCTTGCTGACCAGCTGCGTGGCGTCGTACTGCGAGTTGGCCAACGCCTGCTTGAAGCCACCACGTTCGACCACCCGGTCGAAGCCGACCCGGTCGAGCAGCCGGCCCGCCACCCGGCTGAGGAACTTGGCGACGATCCAGCCGATGAACAGGACGGCGAGGAAGCCGACGAGCTTGGGGACGAACGTGGCCACGTCGGACCAGGCGTCCTCGATGCCCTGGCTCCATTCGACGGCGACGAGTGATGGAGACGTCATGTGGCTCGTCTACCCCACCACTCTCTGTGGGAAACCGCACACATTCAGTGGATGTGCAACGGGAGGCCCTGTGGCGCGGCCCGCTGCCGTCGCGCCGGCGCCGCCGGGGCGGGAGATCAGGGCGTCAGGGCGACGACGAGGGCGCCAGCTGCGCCTGGAACACCGCCTGGTCGTTCTGTAGCGCCACCCGCGTCCCCTGCACGATCAGCGTCAGCGGCGTGTCGTCGCGGCCCCAGCGCTCGACCAGGGCGACCGCCTCCTCGCGCGCCTGCGTGTCGCTGATCGTCACCCGCATCACCCCGCAGGCGTTCGCCGGCGACCCGTAGACGTCGACCAGCACCGTCGACCCGTCCACGCCCACGCCCAGGACGAGCACGTCCTGGAGCACCTCGATCCTGTCCTTCATGTCGCCCAACCCTTGGTTGCCCGTCCCTTCCAGCGGCGGCCACGCTACGCGTCAGGCTCGCCACCGTCAACGCTCAGAACACCCCGGTGACGAACGCGACCACCATCAGGAGGATCAGCCCACCGGTGAGCAGGAACAGCGCCCCGAACGCGCGGCGGATCGCCAGCACCACGGCGGGCACCGCCTGGTCGGGGTCGGCGGGGTCGTAGACGATCGGCACCGGGTGGCCGGGCTCCAGCGCGCCGGCCACGTCGTCGACCGGCGACGACAGGTGCCGCACGTCGCCCTCGGTCGTGCGGAAGCGGACCACCGCCCGGCCGTCGTCGTCCACCGACTCGACCACGCCCTCGGCCTGCCGGCCCCGCTGCCGGAGCCGCCAGGGGAGGACGAGGAGCGCCAGCCCCATGCCGGCGAAGGCCGCTCCCAGGCCGAGCCCACCCCATTCCGCTGCGTCCATCCCGCCCGCCAACGTACCGAGCAACGTCCGGGAGTGCGCTTCCGGCCGCGCTGGGCAGCGCCGGAGGGCCCCGGCCGGGGGCGTGCGGCGCGGTGGGGCCGGTGCGGCGCGGTGGGCGGTGGGGCCGTGTCAGCCGGCGTCGAGGCTGTCGAGGCTGTCGAGGGCGGTGAGGGCGGCGCCGACGAAGGTGGCCTCCTTGTCGGCCGCCGTCTGCCAGGTGGCGACCGACCCGCCGGGGCCGGCGCGGACCCCCAGCACGTCCTCGATGCGCTCGGCCAGCCCCGCGACGTGCGAGATCACCGCCACCAGCCGGCCCTGCCCGGCCCGGGCCTCCAGGGCGTCGATGGCGGCGTCGAGCGACGCCCGGTCGAGCGACCCGAAGCCCTCGTCGAGGAACAGCGCGTCGAGGCGACCGCCGCCCCGGGCGGCGATCTCGACCATGGCCAGCGCCAGCGCCAGCGATGCCAGGAACGACTCGCCGCCGGACAGCGTCTTGGTGGGGCGCTCCTGGTTGCTCTGCAGGTCGACGATGGCGAAGTCGACCGAGAACCCGTAGCGCCCGCCGGTGACCTCGCCCAGGATGCGGGAGGCGACGCCGAGCAGCTCGGCGTGCCGCCGCTTCATCACCTCGCCGATGAACGCCGAGTTGGCCAGCCGGTCGCGTACCAGGCCCACGGCGTCGAGGAACCGGGTCGCGGCCGTGATCCGCCGGTCGAGCTCGTCGGCCAGCGGCACCTCGGCCAGCGCCCGCTCGTGCTCGTCGCGGGCGGTCGCGGCCATGGCGATGGCGGTGGCCTGGGCGGCATGGAGGGCGTCGGCGTCGGCGGCGCCCACCTGCTCCAGGGCCCGGGCGGCGGTGGCGTCGTGGTCGGCGGCGGTGCTGCGGTGGGCGCCGGCCGCAGCCTCCACGGCGGCGACGACGGCCCGGGTGCGGTCGAGCAGCGCCTCGCCCCAGGCGGCCCCGGCGGCGAGCCCCTCCGGCTCGGCGCGCCCGGCCGGCGGCTCGGGCGTGGGCTCGGCGCCGACGCGGGCGGCGGCGTCGTTGACCCGCGCGCCCAGCTGGTCGAGCCGCCGGTAG
>DATCLV010000331.1:0-4771 GCA_036563745.1 Acidimicrobiales bacterium
GACCCGTCACCGGCAGCTCGGCGGCGCCGGTGGCCGGCAGGCCGACCAGGGACTCGTCGAGCACCAGGCGGGGGACGCCGTCGGGGTCGGTGCTGACGTCGGTGTCGTCGTGGTCGTGCAGCGCCACGGCCACGGCCACGAGCGCGGCCACGACCGCCACGGCGGCCGCCGCCGCCAGCATCGGCCGCCGGGTGGGGGACCCGGTGGGGAGCGGGCGCGGCTCCAGGCCCTCCACGGACGCCCGCAGCGCCATCCCGGCGGACCGGAGGCGGGTGTCGAGGTCAGTGCTCACGAGCAGCCTCCTGCTGATCGGGGCGGGGCTCCGCCGGGGCTTCCACCCCGAGGGCCTTCGCCAGCGCCTGCCGGGCCGCGTGAAGGTGGGCCTTCACCGTCCCCTCGGCGCAATCGAGGATCGCCGCGATGTCGGCGATCGATCGGTCGTCGACGTAGCGCAGCGCGACGACCTGGGCCTGCCGGCGTGGCAGCGCCCGTACGGCACGCCAGAGCTCCTCGGCGGGCTCCGGCAGGACGGCGGGGACCTGGCGGTGCGCCCCGAGCCGGCTGAGCGCGCGGCCCTCGGCGACCCGCCGGCGCACCGCCGACACGGATCGGTTCACGATCACCCGGCGCAACCAGGCCCCCAGGTGGTCGTAGCCGCCGACCTGGGACCACTGGCGGTGCGCCGCCAGGAACGCCTCCTGCACGAGCTCCTCGGCGGCGGTGCGGCTGCCGGAGAGCCCGTAGGCCAGCGCCATCAGGGCGGGGAACTCCCGCCGGTACACCTCGTCGAGGGATGACCTCGTTGCCTTCATCCCTGCTCCTCCCGGACCTCTGGGGCTCTGCGCGCCCCGGGGACCACGGGGGTCGCTGGGGCTTCCTCGTCCACGCGGGCCCACCGGCCCCGTGGGGTTCTCGACCGTCACCACGCCCCTTCTCTCGCACGAGGCCCGCCGCCGGTTTAGCCGTTCCGAAGAAATCTTGGCCGCGCCGAAAACGCGCGCCCGACCCCCGTTGACCCGCCATCTTCCGGTACGTAGGGTCGGGACGACTCCACCGATCGTGTTGGCGGGAACGGTCTCCAGCACTGCCGCCGGTTGCCCGCGCGCGGTCCGAGGGGGATTCACACGGCACAGAGGGGGAGCCTGTGCAGCCACCACCACCCGTCCTCACGACGACGACCCAGCGGCCCGGATCGACCGGCGAGCACCGCTTGCAGGCCGAGTGCGGCACCGAGGAGCGCGCGGCACGCTTCTACGACCAGCAGATGTCCGACCGCATCAACCCGCAGATGCGGGAGTTCATCGGCCGCATGGAGATGGCGTTCATCGCCACCGCCGACGCCAACGGCGAGTGCGATGCCTCGTTCCGGGCCGGCCCACCCGGCTTCGTCCGGGTGCTCGACGAGCGCACCGTCGGCTGGCCCGACTACCGGGGCAACGGCGTCATGGCCTCGGCCGGCAACATCACCGAGAACCCCCACGTGGGGATCCTGTTCCTCGACTTCCAGCGCGACCTCGTCGGCCTCCACGTGAACGGGGCGGCCGAGATCCTCGACCCGGCCGTCTTCGAGGACCGGTGGTCCGACGACCGGCTCGACATCGAGCCCGGTCGGCGGGCCGAGCGGTGGATCGTTGTGACCGTCGAGGAGGCCTACATCCACTGCTCCAAGCACATCCCCCGGTTGCTGCCGGCACCGCGCCACCGCGACTGGGGCACCGACGATCCGGCCAAGAAGGGCGGCGACTACTTCGGCGTCACCGCCGAGCGCCGGGCCCTCGACGCGCCCTGAGCCGACCCACCGACCCGACGATCCGACGACCGGGCGGTCCCACCTGACGACCTGACCACCTGATCCCACGTCCGTCCACGACCGACGGCGACACCCGGGCCGCCACGGGCCGGGGCCGGGCCGACGACGCGGCGACCGAGCGCCGTAGATTCTGCCCATGCCCTTCACGGGGTTCGGCCCGGGTGCCGTCGCGTTCTACGAGGAGCTGGCCGCCAACAACACACGGGCGTGGTGGCAGGCCCACCGCGACCGGTACGAGGCCGAGATCCGCGCCCCCCTGGAGCACCTGCTCGCCGACCTGGCCGACGAGTTCGGCGAGGCCCGCGTGTTCCGGCCCCAGCGCGACACCCGGTTCTCGCCCGACAAGTCGCCCTACAAGACCACGGCCGCGGCGACGATCGAGGCGGCCTACGAGGTGGGCAGCTCGCTGTACGTCCAGCTGTCGGCCGAGGGGCTCATGACCGGCGCCGGCCTCTGGCACCCCGCCCGCGACCAGCTCGCCCGGCTGCGGGAGGCGATCGACGACCCCCGCACCGGCACCGAGCTGGAGGAGCTGCTGGCCGGGCTCCGGGACCGGGGCGTCACGATCGAGGCGCACGAGTCGCTCCGGACGGCGCCGCGGGGCTACCCGAAGGACCACCGCCGCATCGAGCTGCTGCGGATGAAGGGCCTCACCGGCATCGTCCGCCACCCACCGGCCGACTGGCTGCAGACGCCCAAGGCCCGGGACGTGGTGGCCGGCGGCTGGCGGTCGCTCCGGCCGCTCCACGAGTGGCTCGGCCGCCACGTGGGCGGCAGCCGGCTCCCGGTCGAGCGCCGCGGCGGCCGCCGCTGACGCCCGGCTGCGCCGCGGCGGTCGAGCCACCGGACCGCCGTCTGCCGCCGCCCGCCCGGCCCCCAACCGCCGACGCCGACGCCGACCGATGCTCGGCACCCGCCGCCCCGTGGGGCGCGTTCGCCCGCCGGGGCCAGGGTCGGGGCCGGGGCGTGCCGCGGCGCGCCGCGCGAGCACACGGCCGACCGAGCGGCGTCCGTGGGCGCCCGGCGATCCCCGGTGCCCCAGCCGGAGGGCCCGCCGACGACCGACGATCGGCGGTCGACGATCAGGCCGACGCCGGAGGCGCGGTCGTGGCGGCCGTCCAGGCGCCGACCACCTCGCGGAGCACCGGCAGGCTCAGCGACCCCGAGCCGAGCACCACGTCGTGGAAGCCCTTGATGTCGAACGGGCGCCCGGCCTTCGCGGCGGCGTCCGCCGCCGCGGCCCGCTGCCGCTGGATCTCCAGCTGCCCGACCTTGTAGCTGACCGCCTGGCCCGGCATCGCGATGTAGCGGTCGACCTCCACCTCGATGTGGTCGAGCGCGGCCGGTACGTTGGCGACGAGGAAGTCGATCGCCTGCCGGCGGGTCCAGCCGAGCGCGTGCAGCCCGGTGTCGACCACCAGCCGCCCGGCCCGCCACGAGTCGCCGGCCAGCAGGCCGAGCCGGTCGAGGTCGTCGGCGTAGAGGCCCATCTCGTCGGCGAGGCGCTCGGTGTAGAGGGCCCAGCCCTCGGCGAAGGCCGTGTTGCTGAACGAGAAGCGCTGGAAGCGGGGCAGCTCGGTCAGCTCGCTGGCGATCGTGAGCTGCAGGTGGTGGCCGGGGATGGCCTCGTGGTAGGCGATCGACGCGGTCTCGAAGCGGCCGCGCTCGCCCGGGTTGTGGAGGTTGACGAAGTAGGCGCCGGGCCGGGAGCCGTCGGCGGCCGGCGGGAAGTAGTAGGCCGCGGGGCTGTCCGGGGCCAGGAAGTCGGGGACCGGCACGATGTCGCAGGACGCCGCCGGGAGCCGCCCGAACCAGTCGCCCACCGCGGCCCACGCGGCGTCGACGCACCGGCGGACGTGGGTCATGATCTGGTCGGCGTCGTCGTAGCGGAGGTCGGGGTCACCCTGGAGCCGGGCGAAGATCTCGGCCTGGTCGGTGGTGCCGAACAGCCGGCCGCCCACCTCGGCGTACTCGCCGGCCAGCCGCTCGACCTCGGCGAGCCCCAGCCGGTGGATCTCATCCGCGCCCAGGTCGTCGAGGGTCGTGTGCTGGCGGATGCAGGCCTCGTAGAGCTGCGCGCCGTCGTCGCCGAGCCAGGTGAGGCCGGGCCGGTCGTCGGGGCGGGCCGCCGGCAGCAGCTCGTCGGCGAGGACGGCGCGGTAGCGGCCGAGGGCGGGCCGGATCACGTCGCGGACCACCTCTTGGAGCTGCGCGCGCCAGGCCGCCTCGCCGTCCCAGCCTTCGGGCCCGGCCATGGTGGCGAAGGGGTCGCCCGCCGGGTCGGACGCCAGGTAGTTGTCGAGCTGGTTGATCGACCGGTCGATCGCGATGCGCGCCGGCGTGCGCCCGGCGGCGAGGCCGGCCCGGAACCGCTCGACGGCCTGGTCGACCAGCGTCCCGACCTGGCGGTAGCGCTCGAGCAGGGCGCCCGCGCTCTCGGGCGTCGGGGCGCTGAGCTGGGGCGCGGCGGTGAGGAGCCCGGCGTGGATGCCCTGCATCTGGTCGGAGGCCAGCTCGGTGAGGCGGAGGCCCAGCAGCTCGACGCCGGTGGCGAGCTCGGTGCGCAGCAGGCTGCGGGTGACCCGCTCGCCCTCGGCGAGCGTCGCCGGATCGAGGGCGTCGACCTCGGCCAGCAGCGCCGACCAGGTGGACCGCAGGGCCTCGTCGGCGGCCGCCGACACGTCCTCGATGCGGTCGTCGAACCGCCGGTCGCCGAGCAGCGTGGCGAAGGTGGGCGCGGAGGCCAGCACGCTCTCCCAGTAGTCGTCGGCGAGGCGCTGCAGGTCGGCGGAGGTCATCGCGACAGGATGCCCGGCCGGGCGACCGCCGACGACGCGTGCGGCCACCTGGCCGGAGCGGCCCGAGCGGTCCGAGCGGTCCGAGGACCGGAGGGAGCGCGGGTGCGAGGCGAGCGGGTCCGAGCGGGAGGAGGTCGGCGATCCAACTGGCAAGCTCCCAGGG
>DATCLV010000340.1:0-6507 GCA_036563745.1 Acidimicrobiales bacterium
CAGCCAGCTCGTCCGCGCCGGGCTCCTCGACCGCGAGCAGCGCGGCAAGTGGGCCTGGTTCCGCCTGCGCCCCGACCGCTTCGCCGCCCTCCGCGCCGCCCTCGGCGTCCCCGCCCCGACGTGATCACCAGCTGAGGGCGGCCGCGCGCCGCCGGCCGCCGGCGCCCAGCTGGGGCCGGCGAGCCGCCATCGCCGGTCGGCCGCACACGACCACGGCCCGGGTCGAGCTCCGGATCGAGGGTGGCGACCGGGCGACCGTCGACGAGCTCCCCGGCCGGCGGCGCGAGATCGACCAGACCGCCTGGCAGGTGCTCCTCGACCGATACGGCCGCTGATCCCCCACGGGCCGCCGGCACGCGCCGCCGCACCGCCTCCGGTCCGCTCGGGTCGGAGGCGGTGGCGCGGGCGGGCCGGGAGCGGCCCCGACACCAGCGGCGGGTGTGGGTCGGCGACGATGTCCGGCCATGCGACACCTCGTCCCCGTCCGCCTTCGCGTCCTGGGCTCGCTGGCGGTCACGACCGCCCTCCTGCTGACCGGGTGCTCGTCGGGGTCCGACGACGAGGAGGTCGACGACGCCCCCGCCGCGGCGGGCGGCGAGGCGGCGACGGACCCGGACGCGGCGGCCGCCGCGGACGCGACGGCCGCCGCCGACGCCGCCGACGCCGCGCTCGCCGGGGACTTCGCCCGGCTGGAGGAGACCTACGCCGCCCGGCTCGGGGTCTACGCCGTCGACACCGGCACGGGCGCGACGGTCGAGCACCGGGCCGACGAGCGGTTCGCCTCGGCGTCCACCCACAAGGTGCTGTCGGCCGCCGCGGTGCTCCTGCAGACCGACGCCGCCGGCCTGGAGGAGGTGCTGCGCTACGAGCAGGCGGACATCGTCGTCAACTCCCCCGTCGCCGAGGACGAGCTCGACAGCGGCCTCACGCTGTTCGAGGCGATCCGGGCCGCCATCACCGTCAGCGACAACACCGCCGGCAACCTGCTCCTCGAGCGCGTCGGCGGGCCGGAGGGCCTCCAGTCGGTGGTCCGGGAGTGGGGCGACGAGACCACGTCGGTCGACCGGTGGGAGCCCGAGCTCAACGACTGGGACCCGGACGAGACCCGGGACACCACCACACCCCGGGCGATGGCCCGGAACCTGGAGGCGCTCGTCCTCGGCGACGCCCTGCCGGACGCGAACGACCGTGACCTCCTCCTCACGGCGATGCGCTACGCCACGACCGGCGACGACCTGATCCGTGCCGGTGTCCCCGAGGGCTGGCTGGTCGCCGACAAGACCGGCACCGCCGCCCACGGCACCCGCAACGACATCGCCGTCATCCACCCACCGGAGGGCGACCCGATCGTCCTGGCGATCTACAGCAACCGCCTCGACCCCGACGCCGAACCCGACCCCGCGCTCCTCGCCGAGGCCACACGGCTCGTCATCGCCCACCTCACCGGCTGAGGGGCCGACCGGCTGACCGGCCGACCCCGCCGGGCCGCCCCGGGCGGCACCGGATGTCACGTTTCGCCGGGCTGTCCCGTCGAGGGGCCGACGAGATCGAAGTTCCTCGACGCACAGGAGGGCACCCCACCATGTCGATGAACACCGCGCTCTGGATCCTCACCGGGTTCCTGGGCACCGCGTTCACGATCGCCGGCATCACCATGCTGGTGCTGCCCAAGGAGCGCTACCGGGCGCTCCACCACAGCCAGCAATGGGTCGACGACTTCACCACCGGCCAGGTGAAGACGATCGCCACCATCAAGCTGATCGGCGGCCTCGGGCTCCTCCTCCCCGCCATCGGCGACGTCGCGCCCGCCCTCGTCCCCGTGGCGGCCTGCGGGCTGGCGCTGTTCATGGCCGGGGCCGGGACGACCCGGTTCCGCCGGGGCGAGGTGCAGAACCTGTTCGGCGACCTGGTGTTCATCGCCATGTTCGCCTTCATCGCCTGGGGCCGCTTCGGCCTCGAGCCCTTCGTCTGACCCGTCCCCGGCCGGCGCACCGAACCGTCGGCGCCGGCCGGGGCGGTCGCGCCCGGGCAGCCGCCCGAGCCGTCAGGCGGCCGTGAAGAGCGCGGCGTAGCGGTCGAGATAGAGGGGCCAGCCGCCGTCGCCGTCGACGCCGTCGCGCACGCCCTGCCAGCCCGGGCCGTGGCGGTCGAGGTGGCGGTGCTCCAGCTCGACCCGGGTCGTCCCCGGCGCCTCCTCGATGAAGCGGACCTCGACCTCGCTCGCGTGGTCGGGATCCGACTCGAGCTGCCAGGTCGGGCTGATGTCCCAGCTGAACACGACCCGGTGCGGCGGCTCGTAGGCCAGCACCCGGGCCCAGCGGCACTCGCTGCCGTCCTCGGCCCGGTCGTAGATGTGGCCGCCGACATGGGGCTCGAAGTGGGTCTCGGTGATCGGGGCGCCGAGGAGGTTGTGCTCCCGGGGCTTGAAGTCGCCGAAGCGCTCGGTGAAGGCGGCGAACGCCTTGTCGAGCGAGGCGTGCACGGTCACCTGGCGTCGGACCACGGTGGCGTCGGCGGAGGTCATGGGGTCTCCTCGGGTTGGTCGGGGTGCGCGGTCAGGTCCTGGAAGCCGCTGAGGGCGCGGTTCCAGAAGGTGTCGAGCTGGTCCCGCAGGGCGGTGAGCCCGGCCGCGTTGAGCCGGTAGATGCGCCGGGTGCCGACCGGCGTCTCGGCGACGAGGCCGGCGTCCTTCAGGACCTTCAGGTGCTGGGAGACCGCGGGGCGGCTGAGCGGCAGGCTCTCGGCCAGCTCGACGACCGCCCGCGGTCGCTCGGCGAGGCGGAGGACGATCGCCCGGCGGCTCTTGTCGCCGAGCGCGTCCCACACGACGTCGCCCGAGCCCGTGGCATCGGCCACGTCGCCCGGGACATCCGCGTCACCCGATTGGTTCGTCGTCACGAACCGTTTGTCTACACTTACCGAGTCGCCCCGTCAACCTTTCCGGCCCGGCGCCGACGATCGGGCGCGCCGGTTCCCGCTCCGAGGCGGGCGCGGTGTGCTGGGATGTGCAGAGGGTGTCCGTGGGTTCCGTCGGGTGGAGCGTGGGTAGCGGGCGGGGCGGAGTCGGACGGTCCGACGAGACTTCCGGAGTGCCATGACCGACAACGCCATCGTCGCCGCCGGGATCCACCGGTCCTTCGGCGACGTCCACGCCGTCCGGGGCGTCGACCTGCAGGTCGAGCAGGGCACCGTGTACGGCCTCCTCGGCCCGAACGGGGCCGGCAAGACGACCCTCGTCCGGATGATGACCACCATCATCCTCCCGGACCGGGGCCACATCTCCGTGCTGGGGCTCGACGTCGTCGAGCGGGCCCAGGAGGTCCGGGAGCGGATCGGGCTGGCCGGCCAGTTCGCCGCCGTCGACGAGCACCTCACCGGCCGCGAGAACCTCCGGCTGATGGGCAACCTCGCCCACCTGCCCACGCGCCTCGCCCGCCAGCGGGCCGACGAGCTGCTCGTCCGGTTCGGCATCGACGACGCCGCCGATCGCCCGGCCCGCACCTACTCCGGCGGGATGCGGCGCCGCCTCGACCTCGCCGCCGCGCTGGTCCACCGCCCGCCGGTGCTCTTCCTCGACGAGCCGACCACCGGGCTCGACCCCGCGAGCCGGCAGGACCTGTGGGACGTGATCGACGAGCTGGTCGGCGACGGCACCACCGTCCTCCTCACCACCCAGTACCTGGAGGAGGCCGACCGGCTCGCCAAGCGGGTCGCCGTCATCGACCACGGCCTGATCATCGCCGAGGGCACCCCGGACGAGCTGAAGGACGAGCTGGGCGGGACCGTGCTCGAGCTGGGCTTCGCCGACCCGGCCGTCGCCACCGCGGCCGACGGCGTCATCCGCACGGCGCTCGGCCTCGGCCCGGACGACGACACCCTCCGCCGCCGTGGCGACGGCACCGGCCTCGAGCTGACCGTCGCCGACGCCGCGGCCGCGACCGTCACGGTCGTCCGGGCCCTCGACGCGCACGACCTGACCCTCGCCGCCATCGACGTCCACGAGCCCACCCTCGACGACGTCTTCCTCTCGCTCACCGGGCACCGGGCCGAGGAGACCGACGGCGACGGGGACGACGACGGCGGCGCGGACGGTGGCGGTCCCGGCGGCGCAGGCAACGCGGGCGGCGACGGCGACCGCCCGGCCGGCGCCGCCCCGGTCGACGAACGGAGCACCGCATGACCGCACCCACCGCTCCCCTCGACGAGACCGCCGGGACGGCCGGAGCCACCGGGGCCGCCGCGGCCGCCGGGCCCGGGATCGGCGCCGACGGGCGACGCCGCTCGCAGCTCTACTGGGTGTTCGCCGACGCCCGGTCGGTCGCCTGGCGCAACCTGCTGCGGTACGTGCGGCTGCCCCAGCTGATCGTGTTCTCCACGATCCAGCCGATCATGTTCGTCCTACTGTTCCGCTACGTCTTCGGCGGGGCGATCGACACCGGCCCGATCCCCTACGTCGACTACCTGATGCCGGGGATCTTCCTGCAGACCGCCCTCTTCGGCGGCGTGTCCACCGGCATCAACCTCGCCGACGACGCCAACACCGGCCTGCTGGAGCGGTTCCGCTCGCTGCCGATGGCCCGCAGCGCCGTCCTCACCGGCCGCACCCTCGCCGACCTGGTCCGCAACGTCCTCGTCGTCATCCTCATGGTGGTGGTCGGCTACCTGGTCGGGTTCCGGTTCCACGGCAACGTCACCGAGTCGGCGCTGGTCATCGTCCTCGTGACCCTGTTCGCCTACGCGTTCAGCTGGCTGACCGCCAACGTCGGCCTCCGCGCCTCCACGCCGGAGGCGGCCCAGGCCGCGATCCTGCCGATCATCTTCCCGCTGGTGTTCGCCAGCTCGGCGTTCGTCCCGACGGCGACGATGCCCGGCTGGCTGCAGGCGTTCGCCGAGCACCAGCCGGTGACCGTGGTGATCGACGCCTGCCGCCAGCTGGTGCTCGGCGGCCAGGTCGACGGCAACCGCTACGTCCCGGGGATCGACTGGGGCGACATCGGCCTCTCCTTCGCCTGGATCGCCGGCATCGCCGCCGTCTTCGCACCCCTCGCCGTGCGCGCCTACCGCCGCAAGGTCACCTGACCCCCGGCGGGGTCCCCACCGAACCTGCCCCCGAAACGGGGAGCCGGCTCCCCGTTTCGGGGGCAGGTCCGCCGAGAGCGGGGTGGATGGTCAGGCCGGGGCCCGGTGGCCGATGAGGGTGGCCAGGTCGACCAGGCGGTGCGCGTAGCCGGTCTCGTTGTCGTACCAGCCGAGCACCTTCACCAGGTTGCCGACCGTGAACGTCAGCGGGGCGTCGAACGTGCACGACGCCGGCGACCCGACGATGTCGGTCGACACCAGCGGGTCCTGCGAGTAGTCGAGCACCCCGGCGAGCGGGCCCGACTCGGCGGCGTCGCGGAACGCCTCGTTCACCTCCTCGACGGTGACGTCGCGGCCGACGTTGGCGACGAGGTCGGTGACCGACCCGTCGACCACCGGCACCCGCAGCGCCGTGCCGTCCAGGCGGCCGGCCATGCGGTCGATGACGAGGCTGGTGGCGCGGGCGGCGCCGGTCGAGGTGGGCACGATGTTGACGGCCGCCGCCCGGGCCCGGCGCAGGTCCCTGTGCGGCCCGTCGACGAGCTGCTGGTCGCCGGTGTAGGCGTGCACGGTGCTCATCAGGCCCCGCTCGACCCCGAAGGCGTCGTCGAGCACCTTCACCATGGGCACCAGGCAGTTGGTGGTGCAGGACGCGTTCGACACGACCCGGTGGGCCGCGGGGTCGAACGTGTCGTCGTTGACCCCCACGACGAACGTGGCGTCGGCGCCCTTGCAGGGCGCGGAGACGACGACGTAGCGCGCCCCGGCGTCGATGTGTGCCTGCGCCGCGGCGCGGTCGCGGAGCCGTCCGGTGGCCTCGACGACGACGTCGACACCGAAGTCGGCCCACGGCAGGCGCTTGGCCTCCCGCTCCGAGAAGATGCGGATCGACCGCCCGGCCACCTCGAGGACGTCGCCGTCGTGGCCGATGTCGCCGGGGAAGCGGCCGACCACCGAGTCGAAGCGCAGCAGGTGCGCGAGCTGGTCGATCGTGGCCAGGTCGTTGGCGGCGACGATGTCGACGTCGACGCCCTGCTGGAGGACGGCCCGGACGAAGCTGCGACCGATCCGCCCGAACCCGTTGATCCCTACTCGCACCGTCATGGCCGGCTCCTTCGCGGTCGTCCTGTTCCCGGTCGTCCTCCCGAGGATCCCGCCGGCCCGGCGCCCGGGGGCAGGGCCGAAGGGGCTGCCCACGGGGGTCGTTGGTCCCATCGGCGGCGACCGGCGGGGACCCGGGCACCCGTCACGCGCGCCCGTCGGGTTCACCCGCCCGGAGCCCGGGCACAGACGGGGCTCGACGGCGGCCCGGCACCGGCGGCGTTGACGGCGACGACCCGGTAGCACCGCTGGCCCACGCCGCCCGCGTACTCGACCAGCATGAACCGGTCCGACGGGTCGGGCGCGTGCCGCGTGTCGTGGTCGCCG
>DATCLV010000349.1:0-6353 GCA_036563745.1 Acidimicrobiales bacterium
CTACCCGAACGGCGTGGCCGCCCTCACCTCCACCCGCTGCCGCTGAGGGCGGTCCGGCTCGCCGTCCGGTGCGTCGGGTGCGTCGTCGCCGCCGTACCGGGCGACGAGCTCGCGGCCGAAGCGGGCGAGGAGGCGGCGGACGGCGGCGGGGGCGACGACCTCGGCCTCGGCACCCCAGCCGGCCAGCGTGCGGGCGATGTCGAGCGGCGACGAGGCACCGACGCGGACCGTCGCGACGTCCCGGTCGTCCACGGCCGTGACCTGGCAGTGCCGGCCGAACTGGTCGCGGAGGATCGGGACGTGGCGGGCGGGGAGCCGGACGGTCGCCTTGTACCGGGAGCGCCGCTCCTCGACCTCGCCGACCACCTCGTCCCAGGCCCCGGGGAGGTCGAAGTCGGCGGGGCGCTCGGCCGGCTGGTCGAGCACCTCGGCGTCGAGCATCCGGTCGACCCGGAAGGTCCGGCGGCCTCGGTCGGTGCCGGCGACCAGGTACCAGACGTCGTCCTTGTCGACCAGGCCCCAGGGGTCGACGAGCCGCTCGGTGGGGGGTTGGGCGGGGCCGCGACCGGGACGGCGGCGGCGGCCCCGGTAGACGAGGCGCACCTTGCGCTGCCGCACGACGGCGGTCTGGAGCCGGTCGACCAGCGGGTGCCGGGGCAGGCCGCGCCCGCCCCAGCCGGCGGGGTCGACGACGGTGGCGCCGGCGGCGGCCTCGGCCTCGGCCCGGAAGGTGGCGGGCAGGGCCCGGACCAGCTTCCGCAGCGCCGCCTTCGCCTCCTCCGACACCGCGGCCGCCGGCCCCACCAGCAGGAACAGCGCCTGGGCCTCGGGGGCGGACAGGCCGCTGAGGTCGGTGCGGGCGCCACCGACCAGCGACCACCCGCCGCCCCGGCCGGGCTGCGGGTACACGGGGATGCCGGCGGCGCTCAGCGCCTCCAGGTCGCGGCGGGCGGTGGCGACCGAGACCTCCAGCTCCTCGGCCAGCTCGGCGGCGGTGACCCGGCCCCGGGCCTGCAGGAGGAGGAGGGCGGCGACGAGGCGATCGGCCCGCATCGCTCCATCTTCGCGGGGAATCTCGGAAAGTGCTCAGGGGATGAGCACTTTCGGGGCGCACGCTGACCCCATGCTGCGAGGACTCACCACCGTCACCTTCTACGCCGACCGCGTCGAGGCGGCCGCCGCCTGGTACGCCGAGGTGCTCGGCATCGAGCCTTACTTCCGCAAGGACGTCGAGGGCGCCGCCGCCTACGTCGAGTTCCGGATCGGCGACTACCAGCACGAGCTCGGCCTCCTCGATCGCCGGTACGCCCCCGAGGGCGACGCCGCCACCACCGGGGTGCCAGGCGGTGCGGTCGTCTACTGGGCGGTCGACGACGTCGACGCCGCCTACCGCCGGCTCCTCGCCCTCGGGGCCACCACCCACCAGCCGCCGCGACAACAGGGGCCCGGGTTCGTCACCGCCTCGGTCGTCGACCCGTTCGGCAACACCCTCGGGGTCATGTTCAACCAGCACTACCTGTCGGTGCTGGACGACCGGACCGCGGCGGCGGCCGCTGGTTGACACCGGTGGCCGAGCCCGGCGCCCCGCGTCCGAGCCCTCCGACCTCCGGGGTGCCTCCGGGGATGGGGGTGCCCGCTGCGTGGTCGCCCGGGGCGTGACGCGACGGAGGTCCAGGACCGTGACCACGCTGCGTGAAAGCCCCCATGGGTCCCGGGCCCGATCCCCAACGAACCGGGAAGCGGCCCGGGAATCCTCCCGATGCCCCATGGGGTCGCGATCGCGAACGATGTCGGCGCACGACCGAAGCAACAGAGGAGATGTCCGTGCGCAGCAAGCTGATCGCGCTGGCTGGGGCCACGCTGTTCCTGGCCGCCGCCTGTGGGGGCGACGACGAGCCGTCGGGGTACAACGACGAGGTACGCAACAACTTCATGTCGGAGTGCACCGCCGGTGCGGGGGACAGCGCCCGCGACATGTGCGAGTGCACCTACGACGCCATCACGGCGAACCTCGACTTCGAGGAGTTCAAGGCCTACGACGAGGCGCTGCGGGAGGACCCCTCGGCCGAGATCCCGGTCGAGCTCGAGAACGCGATGACCGAGTGCGCTACCGCCTCGCTCGACCTCGAGCTCCCCGAGTCCCCCTGACGGCCTGAGCGACACCGGCGGGCGGGGAGCGTTCCCCCGCCCCGCCCGCCGTCCCGCTCTGTCCGCTGCCTTCCCGCCGTCAGTCGGGCGCCAGGTGGGGGAGCGTGGCCCGGGCGACGCGGGCCAGGTTGCGGGCGTCGTCGATGCCCCGGTGGGCGTGGCCCTCGTGGGGGAGGCCCAGCAGGTCGAGGGCGTCCTGCAGTGCCACCCGCTTGCGGCCCTGCCACTTTCCGAAGGCGGTCTTGAGGTTGAGGTGGGTCTCGGCCAGGCGCTCGGGGAAGACCATGCCGTGGCGCTCGCAATCCATGCGGAGCTGCCCGATGTCGAAGGCACCCCAGGTGACGAGCCGGGCGTCGGGCCCCATCCAGGTGAGGAACCGGGCGAACGCCTTGGGGAAGGTGTCGGCGGCGTCGACCTGCTCCTGGCTGATCGAGGTCAGGCGGGTGCAGAACGAGCTGAGCCGGGGGTAGGCGACCGGCCGGACGAAGGTGTCGTACTCCTCGACCGGTTCCAGGTCGGGCCCGAGCCGCACGGCACCGATCTCGATGGTCTCCATCCGCGACCGGACCCACGCCGCCTCCCAGCAGCTGGCCTCCAGGTCCATCGCCACGAACCCCACCCCCCGACCCTACGACGGTCCCTTGCGGCGCGGATCGATCCAGGTCACGCGCCGCGCTGTCGGAACGGGTCCGAACGGGCGGTCCGGCACCCCCGCCAGGCCTGTGTCCCGGGGAGCGATCCGCCGAACGACCCAACTCGCCGACAGGTACCCGGTCTCGTTGCGGTCACCGTCGTCGCCGAGAACGTGGCCCACGTGATCGAGTCACTGCAACCGGTCCTGCTCCGTGACCTGGTGGGACTCGATCACCCGCCGCCGCCAACGCCGCTGGGTCGAGCGCGGCGTCCTGACCGGCCATGCCGAGAACGACGCACGCCGGTCCGTGGGGACCGGCGTGGAGAGGACTTCCTGGTGCTGGTGGAGGTGATGGGACTCGAACCCACGACTTCTTCGATGCGACCGAAGCGCTCTAGCCAACTGAGCTACACCCCCAAGGGAGGGATCAGGATAGCCCACCCGACGGGCCCCCCGACTCCACCGCCCGCTGCAGCCGGACCTGGAGGACCGTCGTGGTGACGTCGCCCCGGGTGCGCTCGAGGACGGCACGCAGGGCGTCGAGGGTCCGGCGGAGGCCGTTGGTGAGGGCATCGGGGTAGTCGACGACGACGAGGGCGTCGTACACGTCGTCCATCGCCGCCAGCAGCCGCTCCGCCTGCTCCAGGTCGCCCGACCGCAGCCGGTCGAGCAGGTAGCGCCGCAGCTCGCTCGCCGCCTCCGCCAGGCCTCGCATCCACGCCGAGGGCGACACGCCGAGGTCGTCGGGCCCCGGCACCGCGGCCTCGGCCACCAGCGCCGCCACCGCCCGGGCCTCGACGTACTCCTTCTCGGCGTCGTGGAGGAACCCGGCGTGGGCCACGGCCGGGAAGTCGGCCAGGACCTGCTGGGCGTAGCGCAGCTCCGACTCCGACTCGGCGGCCAGCTCGGACGCCGCCGCCGGGTCCTGCCGGTGCACGGCCCGGATGCTCGACCCGGCCGCCCGGATGACACGCCGGCACGCCGGTAGCGCCGCCTCCCGCGCCTGGTTGGCCCGGTCGAGGTTCTGGCAGATCCCCTCGACGTGGGCGACGAGCTCAGCGCGCGGTGCCACTGCGCAGCACCACCACTGCCGGCCGCGGTGCGCGGATCGGCGACAGGTACCGCACCTTGGAGGCTCGCTCGGTTGCTCGTTGATGGTGCCGGACCAGGAGCGTCACGTAGGTAGTGAACAGCACCAGGGCGCCGACGTGCACGTACACGGCCGTGGCGGTGCGCAGCGCCAGCAGCGCCCCGAGGGTGCCGGCCACGGCGGCGAGGAGGAAGAAGAAGACCTGCCGGCGCCGGCGCAGCGCCGTGCGGCTGACGGCCGCGTCGGCCCGGGCGGGCGCCTCGGCGTGGTGGTCGTAGCGGTCGTGGTGGTCGTGACGGGAGCGCCGGGCCCGGCGGTCGTAGCGACCGAACGGGTGGTCGACGGGCTCGAGCTCGAGGCGGTCGAGCTCGTCCAGGTCGTCCAGGTCGTCGACGTCGAGACCGTCGTCGTAGGCCTCGACGTCACCGAAGTCGTCGCCGTGGTCGGTGTAGTCGTCGCCGTAGCCGGTGACGACCCCGACCCCGCCCCCGTAGGCGTCGCGCGCCAGGGCCGGCGAGGCGTAGGGCGCGTGCTCGAGCTGCTCCAGCTGCTGCAGGCGCCGGGAGAACGACGCCATCGTCTGGACCGGGCGGTCGCGGCGGCGATCGGCGATCCACGGCGGGATCAGCACGGCTCCCCACAGCACTACGAGCACCAGCAACCACTGCACGATTCGGCTCCTACCTACTTCCCTTGCGGTCGACTGTAGGAGTCGGTCGCGAACGGATGGTGGATGGTCGCGAGCGCGCGAACGACCAGGCAGAACGGGCGCGCGGCGCCCGCCCGGCCGGCGGCGTCAGGCGCTGCGGCCGAGCCGCGCGATCATGCGATCTGCGCGTCGTACCGGTTGGTCACCCGCTCGCCGTCGGGCAGCTCGAGCTCGACGTCGAGCACCAGCGGCCCGGGCGCCACCGGCACGATCACCTGGAGCGTGCCGACCCGCACGCACTCGTCGGCGGGCACGTCGCCCCGCCACCGCCAGGCGTGGTCGCCCCCGGCCCACGACAGCTTGGCCGTCACCTCGGCGCCGGCGATCGGGGCCCGCCGGTCGCTGACGACGTGGATGTCGAGCCCCAGGGGGTCGCCGGGCAGCACCGTGGCCGGCAGCCGGTCGGCGACGACGATCACCGGTCGGCACGCCTCCCGCAGCGCGGCGAGGGCGGGCTTCGGGCGCCGCTCCCAGTCGAGCACCGACCACGACACCGCCGGGTGCCCGTCGGCGAACGAGAACACGGCGAACCCGCCGGTGGGCCGGTACTTGAGGCGCCGGAGGGTCTCGACGTGGTGCTTGATGAGGTTGGCCTGGTAGCGCTGGGTGGCGGCCTGCCACGACTCGAAGGTCGGGTGCTCGGCCGGCGGCACGTAGCGGTCGAACGCCGCCTTCTGGAGGCCGTGGGTGTGGGCGAGGCGGTCCCAGTCGAGGTCGGGCCAGCGCTCGGGCTCGAGGAACGCGGCGCCCTCGCCGGCGGGCACCGACTGCGCCCCGAACTCCGACACGAACCGGACCATCCGCGGCACGGCCCGGCAGAAGGCGGGGAACTGGCGCTCGTCGCCCCAGTACCAGCCGAAGTAGAGGTGCGAGTCGGTGCCGTCGAACCGGGGTGGGTGCGGCATGACCCCGGAGTGGGGGATGACCGGCCGGGTGCCGTCGGCCCGCTCGAACGCCCGCTTGACGGTGCCGTCGAGCATCGTCTTGTTCCAGGTGGGCAGCTGCTGGCCGGCGGCGACGCGCCCGGCGATCGACAGGCGCCCGCCGAGGCCGTCGAGGTCGGGCCAGGGGGTGTGCTCGACCCCGGCCGGCTGGTTGTGCCCGCACCACAGGGCGATCGACGGGTGGTGGCCGAGCAGGTCGACGGCGGCCCGTGCCTGCTGCCGCGCCTGGCCCCGCAGGCCCCGGGCGTAGCCCCACTGCAGCGGCATGTCCTGCCACAGGAGGAGCCCGGCGGCGTCGGCGGCGTCGTAGAGCTCGGGCCGGCCGATGTGGGCGTGGAGGCGGAGGAGGTCGAGGCCGGTCTCGACGGCGAGGTCGACGTCGCGCCGCAGCTCGTCGGCGGTGGCCTCGGCCAGCGCCATCCGCTGCGGCCCCTGGTCGGCGCCTTTGAGGAAGAGGCGCTCGCCGTTGACCGTGCACACCCAGTTCCGCATCCGGATCGACCGGAGGCCGATCCGCAGCCGTCGCTCGTCGGAGGGCTCGGCGTCGACGTCGAGGGAGCCGTCGGACTCCGTGGCCGGGAAGACCTGCACCCGCACGTCGTGGAGGGCGGCCTCGCCGAGGGCGTGGGGCCACCAGAGGGTGGGCCGGTCGACGGTGACGGTCCAGTCGATGGTGTTGAGCCCGGCGGCCAGCGGGTGGGTGGCGACGTGGTCGGTGCCGCCGACCTGCGACACGACCCGCACGGGTCGGGCGGCGTCGGTGTCGAGGGTGGCCTGGAAGGCGACGACGGCCCGCTGGTCGTCGGCCTCGCGGCACAGCACCCGCAG
>DATCLV010000524.1:0-5519 GCA_036563745.1 Acidimicrobiales bacterium
GCAGCCGCCGCCCCCGCCCCCGCCGTCGCCCCGGGTGAGGACCACCAGCGCCGCGAACACCACGGCGGCCGCCGCGCCGGCGACGAGCAGCCGCTTCGGTCCGCCCCGGGCCCCGCCGATGCCGGTGTCGTCGTCGGCGGCGGTCGGCGCCGGCGGCTCGTCCGGGGAGCCCGGCGACGTGGCGGGCGGCTCGCTCGCGGGCGGTGGGGTGGTGGGGTCGTCGGTCATCGGGCGCTCGTGCCCTCCTCGGTGATGGCCACCGCCAGGCGCCGGCCGGCGAACTCGATCAGGCGTCGGGCCGGGAAGGGGTCGAGGGCCCGTCGCTCGCTCACGACGTGGTCGGCCAGCCCGTTGAGCGTCGACCACAGGAACGAGGGCACCAGCTTCGCATCCACGAGGCGCCGGTGGTCGCGCGCGGCGGCCTCCCGGACGCTCTCCATGAGCACCTTGTTGTGGGCGATGGTGGCGTGGCGCAGCTCGTCGATCAGCTCGGGCGGGAACGGGGCGTCGTCGGGGTCGAGGTCGCGCCGCATCGCCGACCACATGGTGAAGTGTCGGCCGTAGGTGCGCCACAGGTCGAGGTAGCCCTCCAGGACCTTGGTGAGGAGGTCGGCGAGGCCGAGGCCGGCGTCGGCGAGGGGCCGGAAGGCCTCGGTGTGGGCCCGGATCGCCTCGGCGTAGAGGGTGGCGAACAGCTGCTCCTTGTTGGCGAAGTAGGAGTACAGCGTGGCGGGGCTGACCCCGGCGTCGGCGGCGAGGTCGCGCATGTTGAGCGCCAGGTACCCGTCGGCGGCGATGCGGGCGCGGGCGGCGTCGAGGATGTCGACGCGCCGCTGCGCCTTGTCGCCCCACTTGGTCGGTGGCTTCGCCGCGGCCATCTCCCGACCTTAGGCCGACCGAACGCCGTTTGATTTGAACGGCGTTCGATTCTACGGTGGGCCCATGGGGGAGGGGCCGGAGCTGTGGACCATGCGGGTGCCCGAGGCGGGGACCACGGCGTCCCAGGCCCGGCGGGCCGAGGAGGCCGGCTGGGACGGCATCACCTTCACCGACTCGCAGAACCTCGTCGCCGACCCCTTCGTCGGCGCCGCCCTCGCCGCCGCGGCCACCGAGCGCCTGCGGTTCGCCACCGGCGTCAGCAACCTCCACACCCGCCACCCGGCCGCCCTCGCTTCGGTGGCCGCCACCGTGCAGGCGGAGTCCGGCGGCCGGTTCGTGCTCGGCGTCGGCCGGGGCGACACCGCGCTGTTCCACCTGGGCCGCACGCCCATGCCGGTCGACCGGTTCGCCGAGCGGCTCCGCCGGGTCCAGTCGTACCTGGCCGGGGAGACCGTCGACGCGCACGGGCACCCCAGCCGCATCCAGTGGCTCGACCGCAGCCCGGTGCCCAAGGTGCCGCTCGACGTCGCCTGCTCCGGGCCCCGCATGCTGGCCCTGGCGGCCGGGGTCGCCGAGCGGGTCACGCTCGCCGTCGGCGCCGACGACCAGCGGGTGGCGTGGGCGATCGACGTCGTCCGGGAGGCCGCGGCGGCTGCGGGGCGCGACCCGGCGACGATCGGCCTCGGCGCCTACCTCAACGTCGGCTGCCACCCCGACCTCGACGTCGCCCGCGGCCTCATCGCCGGCGGCGTCGCCGCCTTCGCCCACTTCTCCGCCATGCCGGCGTCGACCGGTGCCGGCCTGCGCGAGGAGGACAAGGCGGTGGTCGCCGAGGTCGGCCGCCGCTACGACAGCCGCGTCCACCTCCGCAACGACGCCGAGCACACCGCGGCGCTCGACGCCGCCTTCGTCGACCGCTTCGCCGTCGTCGGCCCGCCCGACCGCTGCGTCGAGCGGCTCCGCGCCCTCGCCGACCTCGGCATCGACCGCTTCGTCCTGACCGGCCCGTCGTTCGGCGCCGACCGCGACGACGCCCGCACCGCCGAGCGCCTCCTCGCCCGGGAGGTCCTCCCCGCCCTGCGGGAACGTGACCAAGGGGGAACCACGTGACCGACCACGACCTGCTCATCCGGGGTGGCACGGTGCTCGACGGCACCGGGGCCCCCGCCCGGACCGCGGACGTCGCCGTCACCGGCGGGACCATCACCGCCGTCGGCCGGGTCGACGGCACCGCCCGCCGCACCATCGACGCCGACGGGCTCCTGGTCACGCCCGGCTTCGTCGACATCCACGCCCACTACGACGGCCAGGCGTCCTGGGGTGACCGGATGATCCCCTCGTCGTGGCACGGCGTGACCACCGTCGTCGCCGGCAACTGCGGCGTCGGGTTCGCCCCCGTCCACCCGCAGGACCACGCCAAGCTCATCGAGCTGATGGAGGGCGTCGAGGACATCCCCGGCGCCGTCCTCGACGAGGGCCTGACCTGGGAGTGGCAGTCGTTCCCCGAGTTCATGGACGCCCTCGACGGCCGGCCGTTCGACGTCGACGTGGCCGTCCAGCTGCCCCACGGCGCGCTGCGCCTCCACGTGATGGGGGAGCGGGGCGCGGCCCGCGAGCCCGCCACCCCCGGGGACATCGAGCGCATGGCGGCCATCGCCGCCGAGGCGGTCGCGGCCGGGGCGCTCGGCTTCACCACCAGCCGCACGCTCAACCACCGCACCAGCCGCGGCGACTACACGCCCACGCTCACCGCCGAGGCCGACGAGCTGGTCGGCATCGCCCGGGCGGTCGGCGCCACCGGGCGCGGCGTGCTCCAGGTGGTGTCCGACTTCGTCGACACGGACGGCGAGTTCGCCATCTTCCGCCGCATGGCCGAGGAGTCGGGGCGGCCGCTGTCGTTCTCGCTGGTCCAGGCCGTCGGCGACAGCTGGCGCCGCCAGCTGGAGCTGCTGGCGGCCGCCAACGCCGACGGGGTCCCGATGACCGGGCAGGTGGCGCCCCGGGCGGTCGGCCTGCTGCTCGGCCTCCAGTGCACGCTCCACCCGCTGCTCACCAACCGGGCCTACCGGGAGATCGCCGACCGGCCGCTGGCCGAGCGCGTGGCGATCCTGCGCGACCCGGCGTGCAAGGACCGGGTCCTCGCCGAGGCCCGCGCCGCGGCCGACCGGGCCGCGGCCGCCGGGAAGATCGGCGGGTTCCTCATCGGGTCGTTCGACCGGATGTTCCCCCTCGGCGACCCGCCCGACTACGAGCCCGAGCCGGGCACCAGCATCGCCGCCCGCGCCGCCGCGGCCGGCCGGGAGCCCCTCGACCTCGCCTACGACCTGCTCCTGGAGGACGACGGCCGGTCGTTCCTGTACCTGCCGCTGCTCAACTGGTCGGACGGCAACCTCGACGCGGTCGGGGAGATGCTGGCCCACCCGCACACGGTCCCGGGGCTGGCCGACGGCGGCGCCCACGTCGGCACCATCTGCGACGCCAGCTTCCCCACCACGCTGCTCGCCTACTGGGGGCGCGACCGGGACCGCCAGCGGCTCGACCTGCCGTACCTGGTGCGCCAGCACACGCAGGACACGGCCCGCACGGTCGGCCTGCTCGACCGGGGCGTCCTGGCCCCCGGCTACCGGGCCGACGTGAACCTGATCGACTTCGACCGCCTGCAGGCCCGGCGCCCCGAGATGCGCCACGACCTGCCCGCCGGCGGTCGCCGCCTGGTCCAGCAGGCCGAAGGCTACGTGGCGACGATCGCCGCCGGCCAGGTCACCTACGAGCAGGGCGAGGCCACCGACGCGCTGCCGGGCCGCCTGATCCGGGGCCCGCAGCCCGCACCCGAGGGAGGGCGACGATGACCGCTGCCACCGAACCGACCGCGGACGCGGACCCGACCATGCCGGTCGATCCGGTCGACCCGGCCGACCTCGCCCCGCTGGAGGAGCACTGCGCCTGGCGGGCCGCGGAGGTCGGCGACGACTACGTGGTCGAGCTGACCGACGACCACCGCGCCGAGCTCGACGAGGCCCTCCGTCACGCCGAGGCCGCCACCGCCGACACCGGCGACGTGCTCGACATCACCCGCGAGGCGTTCCCGCTGCCCACCCTCGGCCCGGTCCTGCAGGACCTGGCCCGCGAGCTGATCGACGGCCGCGGCGTCGTCCTGCTCCGCGGCATCCCCGTCGAGCGCTACGGCAAGGCGCGGGCGTCGGCGATCTACTGGGGGATCGGCCAGCACCTCGGGCGCCCGTGGCCCCAGAACGCCAAGGGCCACCTGCTCGGCGACGTCACCGACCAGGGCAAGGACGCCGCCGACCCCACCTCGCGCGGCAACGAGATCGGCGGCATCGCCTTCCCGTTCCACTCCGACGGGTCCGACCTGGTCGGCCTGTTCTGCCTCGACCCCGGGGCGTCGGGTGGCGCCAGCCTGGTCGCCAACGCCGTCACGATCCACAACGACCTGGTCGCCGAGGATCCCGAGCTGGCCGCCGCGCTGTACGAGCCGCTGCCCTACGACCTCCGGGGCGAGCAGGCACCGGGCTCCCGGGGCTGGTACCTGATGCCCGCGTTCACCCGGTGGGGGCAGCGCCTGTTCGTCCGCTACATCCGGCCGTACGTCATGTCGGCACGGCGCCACGCCGACGCGCCCCGGCCCACCGCCCGGCAGCAGGCGGCGATGGACCGCCTCGACGCCATGTGCGCCGACCCCGCCTACCACCTGTCGATGCAGCTCCAGCCCGGCGACGCGCAGTTCGTGAACAACTACCACGTGCTGCACGCCCGGGACGCCTACACCGACGACCGGGCGGCCGGGCGGATCCGCCACCTGAAGCGCCTGTGGCTGGAGACCGAGGTGCTGGCCGACACCGACAAGCCCGAGCGGTTCCGCCTGGGCCGCACCGACAGCTGGTGGGCCAGCAAGGGCCGCACCAAGAGCGAGGTCGCCGTCTAGCGCCCTCCTCTTCCGTTCGAAATTGCGTTGATCAGGCCGCTATATGCGGCCTGATCAACGCAATTTCGAACGGTGTCACTCGAGGAGGGCGCGGGTCTGGCGGGCGATCTCCAGGTCCTCGCGGGCGGCGACGACGAGGACGGGGACCTTCGCGTCGCGGGGGCTGACGAGGCCCTCGCCGCCCTTGTCGTTCCGCTCCGGGTCGAGCGCCACGCCGAGGTAGGCGAGGCGGTCGGTGACCGCGGCCCGGACCTCGGGGGCGTTCTCCCCGACGCCGCCGGTGAACACCAGGGCGTCGAGGCCGCCCAGCGACGCCACCAGCCCACCCGCGTGGCGGGCCACCGAGTGGACGTAGACGTCGAAGGCCAGGCCCTTCTCGGCCACCACGTCACGCATGTCCGCCGTGCCCGACAGGCCCAGCAGGCCGCTCTGGTGCTCCAACCCCTCGAGCACCGCCTCGGGGGCGAGGCCGGCCTCGGTCACCAGCCACAGCACGAGCCCCGGGTCGACCGTGCCCGACCGGGTCGCCATCACCAGGCCCTCCAGCGGCGTGAACCCCATCGTGGTGTCGACCGACCGGCCCCCGTCGACGGCGGCCAGCGAGGCGCCCGCCCCCAGATGGCACAGCACCATCCGCAACTCCGCAGGGTCGCGTCCCAGCATCTCCCCGACGCGCCGCACCGCGTGGGCGTACGAC
>DATCLV010000351.1:0-23216 GCA_036563745.1 Acidimicrobiales bacterium
GGCTCCCAGGACTGGGACCTCGTCCTCCGGGTCACCGAGAAGGCCCGGGCCGTGGTGCACGTGCCGCGGGTCCTGTACCACTGGCGGGCCGTGGTCACGTCGACCGCCGCCGATGCCGAGGCCAAGCCCTACGCGTACGAGGCCGGCACCCGGGCGCTCCAGGCCCACTGCGACCGGATCGGCTTCCCGGCCCACGTGGAGCACGACCCCGAGCGCCCCGGCGTCTACCACCTCCGGCCCGAGCTGCGGGAACGGCCCAGGGTCAGCATCGTGATCCCCACCCGGGGCACGGCGCGGACCGTCTGGGCCACCCCCACCGTGCTGGTCGACCACTGCGTGCGCAGCATCGTCGAGCGGTCCACGTACGAGGACTACGAGATCGTCGTCGTCGCCGACGCCGACACGCCCGCCGAGGTGCTCGAGGAGCTGGAGGCCACCGCCGGCGACCGGCTCCGCCTCGTCCGCTACGAGAAGCCGTTCAACTTCTCCGACAAGATCAACTGCGGCGCGATCGCCAGCACCGGCGAGCAGCTGCTGCTGCTCAACGACGACATGGAGGTCGTCACCCCCGACTGGCTCGAGCGGCTGGTCATGTACTCCACCTTCGAGGGCATCGGCGCGGTGGGCGCCAAGCTCGTGTTCGGCGACGGCCGCCTCCAGCACGTCGGCGTCCTGCTGCGCCACGCCCGGCCCGGCCACCTCTACCGGGGCTTCTCCCCGGACTACGACGGCTACGTCAACGTGGTGCGGGTGGCCGGCAACTACCTGGCGGTGACCGGCGCCTGCCTCATGACGCCCCGTGACGTGTTCTTCCGGGCCGGCGGGCTGTCGACGCACTTCCCGCTGAGCTTCAACGACGTCGACTACTGCCTGAAGCTGCGGATGCTCGGCCTCCGGGTGGTGTACGACCCCGACACCGTCCTCTACCACTTCGAGTCGTCGAGCCGGCAGCCGGACGTGGCCGACTGGGAGCTGGAGCTGCTGGAGCGGCGCTGGCGGCACCTCACCTGGGACGACCCGTACGACAACCCCAACTTCCACCCCAGCTCGATCCACATGATGGCGCCGATCTACCTGAGCGACGGCTCCGTCGTGGTCTGAGGTCCGGTCGGCGTCCGAGGCCTCGGGGTCACGGCCCGGGGCCGGGGCCTCAGCGGGGCTTGCGCAGCAGCGCGGTCGCCTCCCGGTACGGGAGGCTGGGCGCCCAGCCGGCCTTGACCTCGACGTCGAGGCCGCACTCCCGGATGGCCGCCTGGTAGCGGTCGCGGCCGGCGTTGTCGAACAGGATCACCCCGTCGTCGGCCAGGTGCCGCACGGCGGCCCGGAGGCATGCGTCCCGGGCGCGCCCGTCGACGATCACCAGGTCGAACGGCCCGCCGACGGCGTCGATGGCCGCCACGTAGTCGGTGAAGTCCAGGCCCTCGTAGCCCTTGCGGCCCGACGTGATCGCGCCCGCACCGTCGTCCTCGACCGCCACCGCCGCCACCGGGCGCAGGTGCACGTTGTCGAGCGGCTTCACCTTCGGCTCCAGCAGCTCCACGAACGACAGGTCGTGCTCCACCGAGTGGACCTCGCCGGCCCGCTCGGCCAGCCAGAGCGTGCTGGCCCCGGCCCCGAACTCGAAGACCCGGGCCTTGCCCTTGCGCTCGGCGAGGAACCGGTCGACCTCGTCGATCGCGCCGTAGGTCCACCAGGGCAGGCCCAGCGCCACCATCCGTTCGAGGTCGTAGATGGCGAGCAAGGAGTAGAGGTGTCGGCCGACGGGGCCCGTGCGGCGGGACAGCCAGCGCCCCACCCCGATGGCGTCGAGGACCGCGGCGACCCCGCGCACGCCGCGGACGTAGGCGCGGCGGATCACCGGGACGCCCCCACCCGGTCGACCACGGGGTCGACCAGCGGCTGCTCGGCGGTGCGGCTCTGCACCAGCTCGGACAGCACACCCAGGGACAGGAGCTGCACGGCCACCACCTCCAGGAGGATGCCGAGGAACAGGAGCGGCCGGGTGCCGATCGGGTCGTCGGTGAGGAACCAGACGCCGGTCAGGTAGCTGAGGATGGCGAAGCCGACCACGCCGAACGCGACCCCCACCCCGCCGAAGAGGTGGCCCGGGCGGCGCCCGTACCGGGTGAGCATCAGCACGGTGAGCAGGTCGATGAAGCCCCGGACGTAGCGCTCGAACCCGTACTTCGACTTGCCGTGGGTGCGGGGCCGGTGGTTCACCGGGATCTCGCCGATCCGGTAGCCGAGGCTGAACGCCGTCACCGGCACGTAGCGGTGCAGCTCGCCGTACAGCGGGACCTGCTCGTACACCTCACGGCGGGCGGCCTTGAACCCGCAGTTGTGGTCGTGGAGCTTCACCCCGGTGACCAGACCGGTGATCCCGTTGAAGACCTTCGACGGCAGGCGCTTCGACAGCGGGTCCTTGCGGTCGCGCTTCCAGCCCGACACGAGGTCGGCGCCGGCGTCGAGCTCGGCCAGGAACCGGGGCAGCTCGGCGGCGTCGTCCTGGAGGTCGGCGTCCATCGTGACCACGGTGGCCCCGGTCGAGGCCTCGACCCCGATCTTCAGCGCCGCCGCCTTGCCCATGTTGCGCCGGAGCCGGATGCCCCGGACCTGGGGGTGCTCGTAGGACAGCGCGGCGATCGTCTTCCAGCTGTCGTCGGTGCTGCCGTCGTCGACGAACACCACCTCGTAGCGCAGGTCGGGCAGCGACGACAGCCCGGCGCGGATCTCGTCGACCAGGGTCGCGAGGGTGGCCGCCTCGTTGAGGACGGGGACGACGACGCTGATGTCGACGCCGTCGCCGCTGTGCCCAACCCCAGTCTGCGTGCCAGCAGGCCCTTCACTCACCGCAGTACCACCCGTAGCGGAAAGCGACCCGTCGAGATCCGACCGGGTCGCAGAACGGCGCAACCTTAGCCGACCGAAGTCGGACACTCCTGTTCAGAATGACAAACGCCCGTGGTCAGGGCGGCGGGAGCGCGGACGCCTCGGCCGCCGGTGCCGCCGCGTCGGCCGGGGCATCGGCGGCCGCACCCTCGTCGGCCTCGCCGGCCTCCCCGGGCGCGACCGCCACCGGCGCCGGGTGCCGGGCCAGCCACGCCGAGGCCACCAGGGCACCCCCGCCGTCGGCGGCGACGAACAGCACCCGGGCGACCACCGCCACCGCGGCCGCCACACCGGGGTCGAGCGCCCCCGCCGCCGCGGCGAACGCCGCCTCCCGCACCCCGACCCCTCCGGGCACCGGCACGAGCAGGAACCCCACGATCCAGGACAGGACCGCGGCGGGCGCCACGTCCCACCAACCGACGTCCTGGCCGAGGCCGCGGGCGATCGCCCACGTGGACGTGCCGACCAGCAGCCACGACGGGAGGTAGCAGGCGACGAGCACCAGGCTCTCGCGCCAGGGCGGGATCTCGGCGACCAGCTGCCGGCGCAGCACCTTCTCCCCCAGCCGCCGGAGCCGGTCCAGCACCCCGTGGTGCAGGACACCCACCCCGACCGGCAGGAGCAGGAGGATCCACAGGTACCGATCGGCGTCCTCGCCCCGCTGGCCACCGAGGATCGCCGGCGTACCGGCCACCGCCAGCAGCATCGCCGCCAGGTAGAGGGCCACCAGCGACAGGCCGACGCTGGCGTACGCCGCGACCCGCGGCACCCCCGCCCGCCGGGCCAGCTCGCCCCGCCCCACCACCGGCCAGACCCCGCCGGGCAGGTACTTCCCCAGCTCGCCGAGGTAGTAGCGGGCCACCACCTGGCCCATGTCCAGGTCGCCCCCCACCGCCCGCAGCGCCCGGCGCCACGGCACCGCGATCGCGGTCATGCCGGCCACCGCCAGCACGGCGGCACCGGCGATCCACCCCGGGCGCGCGCCGGCGAGGGCGTCGGTCACGTCGTCCCAGTTGCTGGCGAGCCGCTGCACGACGAACGCCACCGCCACCGCGGCCAGCAGCATCCCCACAGCGGTCGAGGCACCGGCCAGGCGTCGCCGCGTCACCGCGCCACTCTCGCACACCGCCCGGGCCCACCACCCACCGCGGCCTCCGCGACTTTTCCGAGCCCGTTCGGAGCCAGCAGTACACTCACCCCTCGTGCCGGAAACCACTCCTACGGCTGAACGGGTCACCGAGGACACCGCAGCGGCCGGCGACAACCACCACGACCAGCCGGACTCCCGTCCGGAACCGCAGCCCATGGTCGATGGGAAGACGTTCGGCGAGTACTACTACGGGCACGACTGCGGGATCCCGTACGAGCGGTCGGAGCACTGGACGAACTTCTTCGGGCGGATCGCCGAGCACATCATCCGCGACCTGAAGCCCACCACGGCGCTCGACGCCGGCTGCGCCATCGGCCTGCTCGTCGAGCAGCTCCGCAACCGGGGCGTCGACGCCGAGGGCGTCGACATCTCCGACTACGCCCACTCGCAGATGCCCGACGAGGTCCGGAAGCACTGCTGGGTGGCGTCGCTCACCGAGCCGATCGACAAGAAGTACGACCTCGTCACCTGCATCGAGGTCGTCGAGCACATGCCGGCCAGCGAGGTGCGGGCCGCCATCGCCAACCTGTGCTCGGTCACCGACCGCGTGCTGCTGTCGTCGTCGCCCTACGACTACGGCGAGCCCACGCACCTCAACGTCCAGCAGCCCGAGTACTGGTCGTCGCTGATGGCCGCCAACGGCTTCGTGCGCGACTTCGACTACGACGCCTCGTACCTCACGCCGTGGGCGACGCTCTACGTCCGGCACCCCGGGGGCGTCGCCGAGATCGTGCGCGACTACGACCGGGCGTGGTGGCACCTCCACCAGGAGGTCAAGGAGGTCCGCGCCAAGGTCCTCGACCTGCAGGAGCAGCTGGGCGACCCCGACCTGCTGCAGGTCCGCAAGGAGCAGCAGGCGCTGCAGGAGGAGATCCTCCGCCTGCGGGACGAGCTCATCGGCCGCGAGGCCGAGCTGGGCGGGGCGCGCGGGCGCATCGCCGAGCTGGAGGCCACCCTCCAGCGCTACGACGGCATGCAGCAGCGGCTCGAGGCCATCCTCGGCTCGCGCTCGTGGCGTCTCATGTGGGCGGCCGGAACCCCGGTGCGCAAGCTGCGGCAACCGGGTTCCTAGGCGTGCCGCGGTTCTCGATCGTCACCCCGGTCTACGACCCGCCCGCCGACGTCCTGGAGGCGATGCTCGCCTCGGTGCGGGCGCAGACGTTCACCGACTGGGAGCACGTCCTGGTCGACGACGCGTCCCCGTCCCCGCACGTGCAGTCGATCCTGCGGAAGGCCGCGGCCGCCGACCCGCGGGTGAAGGTCCAGCGCCGCGCCGAGAACGGCGGCATCGTCGCCGCCTCCAACGACGCCCTGGCCCTGGCCACCGGCGAGTTCGTGGCGCTGCTCGACCACGACGACGAGCTCCACCGCGACGCCCTCCGGCTCGTGCACGAGAAGCTCGCCGCGCACCCCGAGGCCGACTACTGCTACACGGACGAGGACAAGATCGACGAGCACGGCCGCCACTCGGCGGCCTTCTTCAAGCCCGCCTGGTCGCCCGAGCGGTTCCGCACCCAGATGTACACCTGCCACCTCAGCGTGCTGCGCCGCAGCCTCGTCGAGGAGGTGGGCGGGTTCCACGCCGAGTTCGAGGGCTCCCAGGACTGGGACCTCGTCCTCCGGGTCACCGAGAAGGCCCGGGCGGTGGTGCACGTCCCCGAGGTCCTCTACCACTGGCGGACGCTGCCCAGCTCGACCGCCAGCGAGCACGCCGGCGAGGCCAAGCCCTACGCCTTCGAGGCGGGCACCCGGGCGCTCCAGGCGCACTGCGACCGGACCGGGTTCCAGGCCACCGTCGTGGCCGACCCGACGCTGCGCGGCACCTACCACCTGCAGCCCCGGCTGGAGGAGACGCCGCTCGTCAGCATCGTCATCCCCACGGCCGGCTCCAAGCGCGAGGTCCGGGGCGAGGTGATCACGCTGGTCACCCACGCCGTCCGCAGCATCGTCACCGCCTCCACCTACCCCGACTACGAGATCGTGGTGGTCGCCGACCCCACCCTCACCCCGGACGTCCGCAGCGAGCTGCTCGAGCTCGCCGGCAAGCGGCTCCGGATCGTGGCGTTCGACCGCGAGTTCCACTACTCGCAGAAGATCAACGTCGGTGTGATCAACAGCCGCGGCGAGCACGTCCTGATGCTCAACGACGACATCGAGGTGATCACGCCCGACTGGATCGAGCGGATGGTCATGTACTCGCGCGAGCCGGAGATCGGGGCCGTCGGGGCGAAGCTGTTCTTCAGCGACGGCCGCATCCAGCACGCCGGGGTCGTGTTCCTCCACTCGGGGCCGAACCACGTGTACCACGGGTTCGCCCGCGACTACGTCGGCTACTACGCCAACGCCCTCGTGGCCGCCAACTACAGCGCGGTCACCGGCGCCTGCGTGATGTCCCGGCGGTCCGTGTTCGACGAGGTGGGCGGCCTGACCCAGCGGCTGCCGCTCAACTTCAACGACATGGACTACTGCCTGAAGCTGCGGGACAAGGGCTACCGGATCGTGCTCGACCCCGACTGCCAGCTCTACCACTTCGAGTCGTCGAGCCGGCAGACCGAGGTGCGGCCCTGGGAGCACCACCTGCTCAACGACCGGTGGCGGCACACGTTCAGCCCGGACCCGTACTACAACCCCAACTTCGGGGAGCTGACGGTCGACTTCATCCCGCCCGTCTACATGGCCGACGGCTCGGTCGCCTGACGCCCGGGGCTCCGGCCGCCACTACAGTCGCCGGCTGACCTATGACGTCGGCTCCCCTTCGCAACCTCGTCGAGTCCGCTCGTCGCGTCCCGCTCCTGGTGTGGTCGATCACCGGCCTGTTCGCGACGCTGCTGCTGGCGTACTCGATCCTCCTCCCCACCTTCCGGGCCCCGGACGAGCCCCAGCACGTCGACGTGGCCCACCTGTTCTCCGAGGAGGCCCAGTACCCGGCCTGGGACGAGCGCGACCTCGACCCCGGCGTCGTCCACGCGCTGCCGCTGGTCGACTTCCACGTGCCCCGGGGCTCCGCGCACCTGACCGAGGAGGAGGCGGCCCCCAAGGACGAGCGGCCCTCGTTCGAGGAGCTCGGCGAGTCGCCGGCCGCGCCGAGCCCGAACCAGATCCCCCAGCACCCGCCCGCCTACTACGTGGTGGCCGGCAGCGCCGAGGCGGCCGTCGAGGTGCTCGTCGGCGACCCCAGCTACGACGCCGAGGTGTGGTTGTACCGCCTGGTCAGCGTCGCGCTGGTGGCGCCGCTCCCGCTCGTCATCTGGCACCTCAGCCGCCTGCTCTCCGCGCCCGCGGCCGTGGGCTACGCGGGGGCGCTGGTCCCGCTGGCGATCCCCCAGCTCACCCACATCGGGGCGTCGGTCAACAACGACAACCTGATGCTGCTGGCGTTCTGGACCGTCACACCGGTCGTACTCCGCCTGGGCCGGGGCCAGCTGGCGCCCCGCACCGCGGTGCTCGCCGGCGTGCTCACCGGCCTCGGCCTCCTCACCAAGGGCTTCGCCCTCGTGCTGCCGGCCTGGGTCGGCGGCGCCCTCGCCCTCGCCTGGTGGCGGGCCGACCGCGACGGCCGCCGCGCCGCCGTGCGGGCCGGCCTGGTCTACGGCGCCACCGCGCTGGTGGCCGGCGGCTGGTGGTGGATCCGCAACCTCGTGCTCTACCGGAACATCTCGCCGTCGCGGTTCGACGAGCTGGTCGCCAACCGCGACGACTTCGAGGTCGAGCTCGGCAACTTCGTCCAGTCCTGGGCCTACCGCACGACCCGCCGGTTCTGGGGCGACTTCGGCTGGTACGACACGGCGATCCCCACGCTGGCCTTCGGGCTGGCGACCCTGGTGGTCGTCGCCGGCCTCGTGCTGGGGCTTGCCCGCCGCGACCGCCAGGGCGGCAGCCCCATCGGCGACCGGCTGCTCCTCGCCGCCCCGCTGCTCCTGCTGATCGGCACCCAGTTCGCCTTCGCCCTGCGCGGCTACCTCCGCACCTCCCAGCTGCCCGGCATGCAGGGCCGCTACTGGTTCGGGGCGCTGGCGGGGGCGGTCGTCGTGGTGGCGGTCGGCTACGGCAACCTGCTGCGCCGCCACGCCGACCGGCTGCCGCTGCTGGCGCTCGCCGGCGCAGGCGGGATGCAGCTCGTCGGGGTCTACACGGTGCTCCGCCACTACTGGGGCCCCGAGAGCAGCCCGATCACCGACCGGCTGCGGGCCGCCGTCGCCTGGGCGCCCATGCCGGGCGAGCTGATCGCCGTGGGCGCCGCGGTGGGGGCGGTCATCGGCCTGGCCACCTTCGCCCAGGTCGCCGTCCTGGCGTGGCGCGGCGCCGGCGACGACGCCCCGGGCGACGGCGCCGATGCCGTGGCCGCCGCCGAGACGGACGATGCGGACGACGCCGTCACGGCCTCGGTGCCGACCGGTGGCGGCGAGGGCGCCGAGAGCGCCGGCGGCAACGGCCGGGCCCCCGAGGAACAGCCCGAAGGCGCGGGGACGGCCGACAAGAGCGTGGTCATGGTGGTCCGGCCCGGTCGAGCACGGCCGGTGCTGCTGGGCAGGCCCGGATGGGTGGCGTGAGCCCCACCGTCACCTTCGTCGCCCCGGTCCCGCCCTACGGGAGCGGCATCGCCTCGCACAGCGGCTACCTGGCGACCGCGCTCGACGCCCGCACCGATCGCACCGTGCTGTCCTGGCACCACCAGTATCCGCAGCTGCTCTTCAAGCACACCCAGCGCAGCGCCACGGCGCGGCCCTACCCGGGCGCCCGGTTCCTGCTCCGCTGGTGGGACCCGCTGTCGTGGATCCGGGCCGGGCGCATCGCCCGCCGCAGCGACGTGCTGCTGCTCACCTGGACCACCCCGTTCCACGCGGTGCACTACAAGGTGATCGCCTGGGCGGCCCGGGCCGGTCGCCGGCGCACCGCGGGAGCGAGCGCCGGCCGGCCGGCGCTGGTCGCGGTGGTCCACAACGTCGAGCCCCACGAGAAGATGCCGCTGCAGCGCCCGCTCACCCGGTGGGTGCTCGGCAGCTGCACGGGCCTCGTGGCGCACTCGACCTCGGTGGCCGAGCAGCTCCAGGAGCTGATCCCCGGGGTCGAGCCGGTCGTCACGACCATGCCGACCCTGCTCGAGGTCGCGCCGGCGCCGCTCCCGCCCACCGACGAGATCCGCCTCCTCTTCTTCGGCTTCGTCCGCCCCTACAAGGGCCTCGACGTGGCGCTCGACGCGCTCGCGCTGCTGCGCGAGGAAGGGCTGCGGCCCCGGCTCCGCATCCGCGGCGAGTTCTGGGAGCCCGTCGAGCAGTTCCGCGCGCAGGTCCGGGCCCGGGGGCTCGAGGACCAGGTCGACCTGCAGCCGGGCTACGTCCCCGACGGGGAGGTCGACGGACTGCTCGCCGACTGCCACGCGGTCGTCCTCCCCTACCGCAGCGCGAGCCAGTCCGGCGTCGTCCCCGTAGCGTTCGCCGCCGGCCGCCCGGTGGTCGCCTCCAACGTGGGCGGCTTCGTCGACACGGTCGTCGAGGGCGTCAACGGCACGCTCGCCGAGGCCGGCGACCCCCGGTCGCTGGCCGACGCCATCCGTCGCCTCGTCGACGACCTGCCGACGCTCGCCGCCGGCACCCAGAAGGACCAGCCGACCTGGGACGACGTGGCCCAGGCGGTGCTGGTGGCGGCCGGGGTCCACCGGGGAGGCGACTAGTGTTGACACTTCTCACAGGCAACGCGGAGACGACATGAGCGAACTCGCCAGCGCAGCGATCGGCTACGTCGGCCACAAGGTGCACGTGGTCCGGCGGCGGGAGGCGAAGTGGTTGCTCGACGCGCTGGGCGATGTACGGGGCCAGGTGATCCTCGACGTCGCGGGCGGCGACGGCTACTGGGCGGCGCAGCTGGCGCGCCGCGGCGCCTACACGGTCGCCATCGACCTCGCCGAGGGCAAGCTGCAGCGGGGCCGCACGCTCCCGCAGCCGCCGGGGCTCGTGAAGGGCGACGCGCTGCACCTGCCGTTCCCCGACCGCAGCGTCGACGGGACGCTGTCGATCTGCGCGATCGAGCACTTCCCCGACGGGAAGGCCGCGCTGGCCGAGATGGCCCGCGTGACCAAGCCGGGTGGGCTGCTCGCCCTGTCGGCCGACGCGCTGTGCGCCGAGCACAAGTGGCCGTCGCTGTCGTCCGGCCACCGCGAGCGCTACCACGTGGTCGACACCTACGACGAGGCCAAGCTCACCGACCTGCTCGACGCCACCGGCTTCGACGTCCTGAAGACCGAGTACCTGTTCCGCGAGACCTGGGCCCAGAACGTCTACCTGCGGCTCCACCAGTGGAAGCTGGCCCCGAACGCGCTCGCGCCGCTGAGCCCGCTGGTGGCGTGGAGCGACCGACGCTCCGACGAGCCGGGCGGCTCGATCCTCCTCGTGCACGCCCGACGCCGCTGATCGTGACCGACACCCAGCTCGGCGACCCGCTCGGCCCGGAGCCGGTTCCCGGCGAGGGCGAGGCCGCTGGCGCCAACGGTGCAGGCGCGGCCGCCGGCACCACGGGGACGACCGGCGCCGACGGCGAGGCCCCCGCCAAGAAGGGCTGGCGGCAGCGGATCAACTGGAAGGGCGTGATCGGCATCGCCGGCCTCATCGGCCTGGCGATCGCCGTGTCGTCGTCGATGTCCAGCACCGAGGGCCAGGACCTCCCCGGGCCCCTGGCGCTGGGGGCCGGGTACGTGTGCCACCTGGTCGGCCTCGTGTGCGGGGCCCGGGCGTGGATCGCCCTGTTCCCGCCCGATGTCGACCGGGCGGCGCTGGCCAACGGCATGTACGTGTCGCAGCTCACCAAATACCTGCCGGCCGGCGGGTTCGTGCAGCAGGCCAGCCAGGTGGCCCTGTCGAGCCAGAGCGGCGTCGGCACCGCGGCGCTGCGGCTCCCGGTGTTCTCCCTGTGCGCCGTGGCGGCGGGGGCGACCGGCGGCGCGCTGCTGGTGTTCGACGACGACCTGCCCGCCTGGGGCCGGATCCTGGCGGTGGCCGGGCTGGCAACCGTCGCCGTGCTCGACCGGCGGCTCCTCCAGCTCGGGCTGCGGCTCGCCCGTCGCGTCGTGAAGCGGCTGCCCGACGGCGACGCCCTGCCCGACCAGGCGTCGATCCTCCGCAGCTACGTGTTCATGGTGGGGAACATCATCGCCTTCTCCGCCGCCTTCGTGGTGCTGATGGTCGACACGGCCGACGGCGTCGACCCCTTGATGACGGGGGCCGCCCTGGCCGCCGGCTGGGTGCTCGGCTACGTGGCGGTGATCTTCCCGTCGGGCCTCGGTGTGCGGGAGGGCGTCCTGGTGGCCGTCCTGGCCGTGCCGAACGCCGCGCTGCTGGCGGCGTCGATCGCCCACCGCCTCCTCGGCCTGGTCGCGGAGGCCACGCTGGCCGGGGTGTCGCAGCTGCGGATCGCGGCTGCGGCCCGCCGCGCCAGCTGAGCGGTGCGGCCCCCGGAGCGCGGCGGCCCGGTACATGAGGTTCGGCCCCGGCGCGCCGCCGGCCGGCCGCAGATCTCCGGCCGAACCGATGAGCCCCTTGGCGGTCCCCCTAGGACGCCGAGCCTGACGCCGCCAGCGGGATCGACGCCGCGTCGTCGGCCGACAAGGGGTCGACGGGCGTCGACACGTCGATGACCTCGTCGCCCTCGGCCCGCGGCTCGGGGGCGGCGCCCAGCTTCCACATCGCCACGGCCTGCACGGCCACACCGACCAGCGCCCCGCCGACGAGCAGGGCCAGCACGGCACCCGGCGCGGGCACGTCGCCGGCCTCCAGCGAGTCCCGCAACTGGTCGAACGGGCCGGTGGGTGCCGACCCCGTCCGCAGGTTGATCCAGCGCCCCAGGGACATCACACCGATCAGCACCTGGGCGACCAGGAGGGCGACACCCAGGAGGACACCGACCCATCGCCACCAGTTGAGACAGCACACCGCCACCGCGATCGCCACCACCGGCAGGGCCGGGAAGAGGTAACGGGGGTTCGGGGTGCCGGTCTGCGACACGTAGACCGACAGCAGCACCCACAGCATGAGCGGCAGGCCCGCCAGCATCGCGATCGCCAGCCCGCGACCCAGGCCCGCAGCCCATCGCGCCCGGTCCTCCTCGCCGGCTCCGGCCTCCACCCGGGCGTCGGCGTCCGCGCCCTGGCCGTCGGGGTCCCCGCTCGTCTCGAGCGCCTCTGCGCCGGCCGCGACGGCCGTCCCGGCGCGGCCCCGCCGCCAGGCCAGCAGATCCACGATCGCCCGGCGGGCCACCACGACGGCCCCCACCGCCACGACCGCCACCACGACCGCCAGCACCTTCCGGTCGTAGGCGCCGAAGAACTGGATGTGCCGCCACGGCCCACCACCTTCGACCCGGGTGAGCAGGTCGGGGAGCGTCTGGCGGTCGGTGAGCCAGCTGAACGGGGTGTAGACGTCGCGCCGGTCCCCCAGGCTGCGGTTGTGGGTCACCCCGGAGATGTCGCCGTACAGGCGGTAGTTCCGCCAGTAGAACCAGCCCGACGCGGCCAGGACCGCGGCCACGGGTGCGGCACCCCGCAGCCCGGCACGGAGCACGCGGCGGGCCGGGGCGTCCGCGTCGTGCAGCAGCGTCGCCAGGCCCAGCGCCGCCGCGGCCACCGCCACGATGGGAAGGCCGTTGAGCCGGGTGGCCATCGTCGCCGCCGAGCCCACGCAGACCAGCACCACGTGCCAGCGCCGGGGGCCCTGCACCAGCGCCGCCGTGGCGCCGTAGGCCGCGACGACCGCCGAGAGCACGGCCACCAGGTCGTTGTGCACCGCCGCTGCGGTCGTCACGAACGTCGGGACCGTCGCCGCCAAGCCCGCGGCCAGCACCGTCACCTCGGCACGCCGCCGGCGCACGACCTGGTGAGCGAGCGCCGCGGTCATCGCGACCGTGCCCGCGGCCAAGACCACGGTGAACGCGCGCACCACCCGCACGCCGGCGATCGGGTGGTCGTGATCGACCGCCCACTCGAGGATCGGACCGACCATCGCGTGGTACAGCGGCGGGTGGTTGGCGAGGTAGTACCGCAGCTCCCGCTGGCCGGGCATCTCCGGCATCACCCGATCCTCCAGGTCGGGCAGGTTGCCGTCGGCGACCTCGAGGGCGTACCCGGCGTGGCTCGACTCGTCGGCCGGGAGGAACGGCGGCACCGCGAGCACGGCCAGGATGCCGAGGCACAGCATCGTCACGACGGCCCCGGCCACACCCCACCGCACGGCGGCCGTGACCGCCCTGACCTGCTCGTTCCCCCGCTTCGACACCGGGCGATCTTACACACGCGCCTGGTCGGCCCCGACGCGTGCTCGCCGGGCGGTCGGCCGAGCGCGTCAGGGGTCGTCAGCCGTCGCCGTCGGCTTCGATCGCCCAGGCGCCGTCGAACGACACGAGCCCCCCGAAGGTCTCGTGCGGCGTCCCCGGCTTCACGTCGAAGTGGTACGCCCGATGGCGGTGGTCGAACGTGTGGCTCACGGTCTCGTCGGTGCACGCCGCCGAGATCGTGTAGCTGCCCGGCAGGAGGAGCAGGCGCTTGACGTGGAGGTCGACGTGCCCCTTGCCCTCGATGTAGGGCACGGTCACCCCGGCCTCCCGCGTGTTGGGCCCGGTCACCTGGATCCCCTCGAGCGTGTAGACGCCGAGGCCGAACACCGGGCTCGGCACGCGGCGCTCGGCCTCGAAGTGGAGGCGGAACGTGGTCTCGTCGCCGGTCTTCACCTGGGACGTGGGCTTGCCGTTGGGGCCCAGCAGCTCGAAGCCGGTGAGGCGCACGTCGCCGCTCCCCCACCGCGAGCTCTCGCCGTCCTCCGACATCTCGTGGTCGACGTGGACCTCACCCAGGTACGCGTCGGCGACCTCGCCGGCCGAGCCGAGCGCCCGGACCTTGCCCCGGTCGAGCCACACCGCGGCGTCGCACAGGTTGCGGACGGTGCCCAGCGAGTGGGTGACGACCACGATCGTCTTGCCGCTCTCCCGCAACTGGGCGACCCGCTCCAGGCAGCGCCGCTGGAACTGCTCGTCGCCGACCGCGAGCACCTCGTCGATCAGCAGCACGTCGGGGTCGACGTTGATCGCGATCGAGAAGCCCAGGCGCACGTACATGCCCGACGAGTAGTTCTTCACCGGCATGTCGATGAACCGCTCGATGCCGGCGAACGCCACGATCTCGTCGAAGCGGGCCTCCAGCTCCTTCTTCGACAGGCCCAGGATCGACCCGTTGAGGAAGACGTTCTCCCGGCCCGACAGCTCGGCGTGGAAGCCGGCGCCCAGCTCCAGCAGGGCGGAGACCTTGCCTTCGACCTCGATCGTGCCCCGGTCGGGGCGCAGGATCTTGGCGAGGCACTTGAGCATGGTCGACTTGCCCGACCCGTTCTCGCCGACGAGCGCGAAGGTCGTGCCCTCCTCGACGTCGAACGTCACGTCGTCGAGCGCCCAGAACTCCTCGTAGCGGGCGCGCCCCCGGCGCATCACCGCCGCCTTCAGGCTCTGGTTCCGCTCGTGGTACAGCCGGAACCGCTTGGCGACGTTCCGGACCTCGATGGGGTGTGTCGCCACTAGAGCTCCTCCGCCAGCCTTCCTTCCATGCGCCCGAACACCCAGGATCCCACGACCAGGGTCAGAACGGACACGACACCCACGTAGGCGAGGTCGCCGGCGTCGGGCCAGCGAAGGTCGTACATCACGGCACGGTAGGCGTCGACGAACCGGACCATCGGGTTGAGCTCGTAGACGAACAGGCCCCACGATCCCTCCGCCATCCGGTCGGTGACCAGCGTCTTCGGGTACACGATCGGGACGCTGAAGAACCACACCTGCAACACCAGCCCCAGCAGGTGCTGCAGGTCGCGGAAGTAGACCGCCGCCCCCGACAGGACCAGCGCCAGGCCGAACACGAACAGCGTCTGGAAGGCGACCAGCAGCAGGACCACCGGGAGCCACACGAACACGACGTTGCCGACGAACAGCAGCGCCACGGCCAGCAGGCCCAGCTCGATCAGGAACGAGATCAGCCACGCCGCCGTGGTGGAGCCGACCAGGATCTCCCGGGGGAAGTAGGTCTTGTTCACCAGGTTGGCGTTCCCCAGCAGCGCCATCAGGCCGCCGTTGAGCCCGTTCGACAGGAAGTTGAACGGGATGAGACCGCACATGAGGAAGAACGCGAAGTTCTTCAGCCCGCTCGGATCGCCCACCGGCGGCTCGATCCGCATGAAGTAGAGGAAGACGAACGAGTAGACGACCATCGTCGTCAGCGGGTTCAGCAGCGACCACGCCCAGCCGAGCATCGATCGCTTGTACTTGCCCCGGAGCTCCCGCAGCGTCAGGTTGACGAAGAGCTCGCGACGACTGGTGATCTCTTGCAGCTTGGACATGGGTTCTGGGAGAAGCCCTCCTCGGGGGACGGCGAGCGCCAGGAGCGAGGGGCGACAGCGCCGAAGGGCCAGCCTAGATCCCGGCGGCTCCCCGGGGTCACACCCCCTCCCGCGCCCGCGGTCCACGCCGGACCGGAGCGGGCGCGGCACCGGCCCGGGGGCGCCGGGCCGGTGGTCGCGGTCGTGGTGGTCGACGGTCGCCCCTCGGGCGTCCCGGGTCAGTGGGGGCGGTGGGGCGCGCAGTGCTCGTCGTACTCGGCGATGATGATGTCGGCCGGGTCGATCGAGCAGGTGGGGCAGTTCGGGTCCCGCAGCATCTTGAACGTGCGGAACGACTGCTCCAGCGAGTCGTAGGTCAGGAGGCGGCCCGACAGGTCGTCGCCCAGGTCCAGGATCAGCTTGATCGTCTCCAGCGCCTGGATCGACCCGACGATGCCGGGCAGCACGCCCAGCACGCCGGCCTCGGCGCACGACGGCGCCAGCTCCGGCGGCGGGGGCTCGGGCAGGAAGCAGCGGTAGCACGGGCCGTCGTGGGGCTTGAACACCGTGACCTGGCCCTCGAACCGGAAGATCGACCCGTGCACCACGATCGTGCCGGTCTTCAGGGCGGCGTCGTTGAGCAGGTAGCGGACCGGGAAGTTGTCGGCCCCGTCGACCACGATGTCGTAGCCCGACAGGATCTCGACCACGTTGTCGGCGCCCAACCGCACGTCGTGGGTCACCACGTTGACGTCGGGGTTCAGGGCGGTCAGCGTCTTCTTCGCCGAGTCGACCTTCCGCTCGCCGAGCCGGTCGACGTTGTGGAGGATCTGGCGCTGCAGGTTCGAGTCGTCGACCACGTCCATGTCGACGATGCCGATCGTGCCCACGCCCGCCGCGGCGAGGTACAGCGCGGCGGGCGAACCCAGGCCGCCGGCGCCCAGCAGCAGCACCCGGGCACCCAGCAGCTTCTGCTGCCCCTCGACGCCGACCTCGGGCAGCAGCAGGTGGCGCTGGTAGCGGTTGCGCTGCTCGGCGGTGAGGACCTGCGGGGCCTTCCAGTCGCGCCCCTCGTCCTTCCACTTGTTGAAGCCGCCCGCCATCGACACGACGTCGGTGTAGCCGAGCTCGGTGAGCGTCTTGGCGGCGAAGGCGGACCGGACCCCGCTGGCGCAGTGGATCACCACCGGTGCCGACTTGTCGGGGATGCGGTTCTCGATCGAGCCCTCCAGGGTGCCCCGGGGGATGTGCACCGCCCCGGGGATGGCGCCCTGCTCGTACTCGTCGGGCTCCCGCACGTCCAGGACGACGGCGCCGGGCCGGCGGCGGATCTCGTCGGCCTCGGCGGTGTCGACCTCACGGATCTCCGCCTTGGTCGCAGCAAGCAACTCTCGAAAACTGGGCACGTCCAAACCCTACCAACCCACTCAGGTTTCTCCCGACTCGACGGGAGCGGTGGCGGGTCTGGCCTGGGCCTCGACCCCGTCGGGCCGGCCGGGGTCGTCGTCGGGCCCGACGGGGTCGACCTCGACCTCGGCCCGGGCCCGGTCCCAGCACCGGCGGGCGATGCGGGTGAGCACCAGGGCCTGCTCCCAGCGGTCCGACTCCTCGGCCCGGCCCTCCGGCGTGGGGACCGTGCGGGCGTAGTGCACCTGGGGCGGCAGCAGCTCGGGGGCGAACACCACGTGCTCGCCGGGCCCCGCGGTGGCCAGGAAGCCCCGGAAGGCCGCCGTCCACAGCGCCTCGAAGTCGGCGACGCTCGGGTGCGCCTCCGGGTCGCCGTCGCCCACGTCGACCTGGATGCAGCCGGGGTCACCGATCCGCCCGTGCAGGAACCGGGTCCGCTCCAGCACCGGGGCCAGGAACCGGAGGCGCTCGTCGAAGTCGCCGTAGGTCAGCTCCAGGCCCGTGTACCAGTGGGAGAAGTCGCCGTTGAAGCGGAGCTCGGGGTGCGCCTCGACGAGCCGGACCGTCCGCCAGGTGTCCTGGGTCAGCGTGCCGCGATGGGTCTCGACGTAGAGGGGGATGCCGTGGCGGTCGGCGGCGGCCACCACCTCGTCGAGCAGCCGGTGGGCGGTCGCGTCGTCCTCGTGGCCCCGGCCGACGTGGAGGGTCGCCGCCTCGTAACCCCGGTCGGCCCAGCGGGCGGCGTCCCGGTCGATCGTCCCCGGCCGCAGGACCCGCCCGGCCGTGGTGCAGCCCATCCCCAGCTCGGCGCACAGCGCCGGGTCGGCGGCGGGGAGACCGGCGATCTCGATCTCGTAGCCCTGCACCCCCTCGTACCCGGCCGCCGACAGCGCCGCCAGCAGCGCCCGGGGATCCCGGAGCAGGGCGTGCGGCCCGGACGACGCCGGTGGCAGCGCGGCCAGGGTGAACAGGTTGAGGTACGCCCGCAGGCCCCCGCTCATGCCCCGCAGTGAAGCACCGCACGGGCGCCCGGACTAAATGGGCGTTCAGGACGGACGTTCAGGACGTGATCTGCTCACGCCGTCAGGGCTCGACGGCGACGTCGTGCAGCGCCTCGATCACGTGGCCCGGGTCGACCTCGAGCGCCTGCCGGGCCGACAGGATCAGGCGGCGGATCAGCAGGTAGCCCATCACCAGGAACGCCACCATGCTGCCCACCAGCAGGCCCAGCTCGACCCGGAGGTACAGGTCGTCGCTGGCGACGAGCGTCGTGAGGCCGAGTGCCACCACCCCGGAGAACCAGCCCACCAGCTGCCGCCGGTGGCCACCCAGGGCGATCACCGCCTGCGCCAGCGCCAGCGCCATCATGTAGAAGCCGCTGCCCGCCGCCAGCAGGCCCATCGTGCGGTGGCTCATCTCGAACTCGGGGCCGGACATCGTCTTCACCGCGAACGGGCCGAGCACGTAGCCGCCGATCGTCCCGAGCACCGCCAGCCCGGCCACCACGGCCAGCAGGCGACGGAGGCCGGCGCGGAAGTCACCCAGGCGGCCGGCGCTGGCCAGGCCAGTGAGCTTCGGCAGCAACGCCGCCTGGATGGCCTGGAACAGGAACAGCGGGATGCGGGCCACCACGACGGCCGACAGGAACCGGCCGGCGATCTTCGTCTCGGCGTCGGTGGCCAGGACCTTCACCAGCACCGGGCCGATGTTCATCAGCGTGTAGGCGCACAGCGACGCCGCCAGCAGGTAGCCGAGCGCCCGGGAGATCTCCCGCCAGGCGGCCTCGGGACCCGGCGCCAGCTCGGGGCGCTGCACCCGCAGGGCCACCGGCACGGCCAGCAGGCCGGCGATGCCCACCGCCACCCCGTACCAGCCCGCGGTCTTCACCCCCACCGCGGCGATGACGATGCAGAGCAGGAACCGGATCAGGCCGTCGGCACCGATGTAGACGCCGTAGGCCCGGAAGTTCGAGGTGCCCGACAGGCAGCCGCGGGTCAGGTGGCCGGCGAGCGCGGCCATGACGCCGATGGCCAGACCGACCAGGAGCAGCAGCTGGTCGTCGAAGACGTGCTCGGTCAGCGGGCGCGACGTGGCGATCATGATCACCAGCACGCCGAGGGCGAGGCCGACGCCGATGGTGGCCGCCCGGCGGACCAGCGGCGCACCGCCGATGCCCAAGGTGCGGCGCTCGGCGAGGGCCCGGCTCACCTCCTGCTCGAGCGGCAGGAACAGGCCGGGGCCGAGCAGGAACACGAGACCCCACTGCGCGCCCAGCGGGGCCTTCTCGACGTCACCGAGAACCCGGGCCGACAGCGCGATGAAGCCGTAGGCCGATAGACCAGCGACCAGGAGTCCCGCCCCAACCACGAGAGTTCCTGTGGGTAATGGATTCCGGCGCTTCGCGGTTTCGAGCAGCGAAGTAGCGATGGCGCAACGCTAGTGACCTGGCACGCGCCAGTTCACGTTGTTGGGGGGTTACCAGGAGTTTCTCCTGGTGAGACACCCACGAGCGCGGGCAGGACGCGCCCGATCGGGCCCCGGACGACGCAGTCGGCGATGTCGTCCATCTCCGTGGGCGATCCGTTGACGATCACCACCGCGGCCCCGCTCGCCTTCGCCAGGGGCACCGCCCCGGCCACCGGGTAGACCGCCAGCGTCGAGCCGACGGCCAGGAGGAGGTCGCACCGGCGGGCGGCGGCCTCGGCCCGGAGCAGGTCGTCCGGGACCAGGTTCTGCCCGAAGCTGATCGTCGCCGACTTGAGGACGCCGCCACAGCTGCGGCACGGCGGGTCGTCCTCGCCGGCCCGGACCCGCTCGAGCGCCCGCTCCATCGGCGCCCGCTCGCCGCACGACATGCACACGACCTCGCGCAGGTTGCCGTGCACCTCGACGATGCGCTCGGGATCGGACCCGGCGGCGTGGTGGAGACCGTCGATGTTCTGCGTGATGATCGTGTCGAGCACCCCGCGGCGCTCGAGCTCGACCAGCGCCCGGTGGCCGTCGTTGGGCTCGGCCCGCCGGGCCGGGTGGTCGAGGCGGTTCCGCCACGCCCGCTTCCGGACCTCGGGATCCGACAGGTAGTGGTGCAGCGTGGCCATCCGCTCGGCCTCGGGGTTGCGCGTCCACACCCCGTCGGGCCCGCGGAAGTCGGGGATGCCGCTGTCGGTGCTGATGCCGGCGCCGGTCAGGGCGACGACGCGCCGCGCCCGGGCGAGCAGCGCCCGCGCCTCGTCGACGCGGGCGGCGAGCTCGCGGTCGAACCCGTCACCGCCCTCGATGCCGTCGATGCCCTCGACTCGCCCGGCGCCCGGGAGCCTGTTCGGAGCGTCCGACTTGTCCGCTTCCATGGTTGACAGGCTATCACGTACCTGAGAGATACTGAAAGTGTTCCAAAGCTGCCCAACTCAACGGGAGTCATTCGTTGATGCGTGCCCTCGTGTTGCCCCCCGAAAGCGATCGCATGCTGGTCCGGCCCTGGGTCGACCCGGTCCTCGACCAGGTCGGGTTCGATCCCCGGTCGCCCTACGTCGAGCGCTTCTGGTTGGGCATCCTCGGTCCGAGCGCCACCTGGTTCGTCCGGTACGTGGCCGACCGGTTCGACCGCTCCCCCTCCGAGTTCACGCTCGACCTGCGCGACTGCGCGGCCGCCATCGGCATCGGGGGACAGCGGCGGCCGACCGGGCACCTGCCACGCACGTTGGCCCGATGTTGCGAGTTCCGGGTCGCCCGGGTGGTCAACCGCCACCTCATCGAGGTGCGCACGCGGCTGGCCCCGCTCACCCAGCGGCAGCTGAGCCGCCTGTCCGACAGCCTGCGGGCCGAGCACGCCCGGTGGGTCGCCGACGCTCCCGACGCCAGCCGGAACGAGGTGCTCACCGGGCGGGCGCGGCGCCTGGCGCTGTCGCTCCTGGAGCTGGGCGAGGACGCCGAGGGCGCCGAGCGCCAGCTCGCCCGCTGGCGCTTCCCGGCCGAGCTGGCCCGGTCGGCGATCGACTGGGCGCTCGAGCGCAGCCGCACTGACGACCGGACGGTGGCCGGGGCCAAGTAGGTTCCAGGGCTTGGAGTCGATGGGGATCGCCACGTGGCACCGCTGAGCCGCATCCGTCCGGCCGTGCTCCTCGCCGCCGTCGGGCTGCTCCTGACCACCGCGGTCGGGTGCTCGGGCGACGGCGACGACGACTCCGTGCTGTCCCCGTCGGTGCCCCACGACGGCGACGGGAGCGACGGCGGCAGCACCACCCGCCCGCGCCCGGCCGACGCCCCGCTCCCGGGCGTCGTGCCGACGCCCCACGACCTGCGCTGGCTCGGCGACGACGACCTGGTCGTCCCCGAGTCGGTCGCCGTCGTCAGCGGTGACGGGGTCGACCAGGCCACGGTCGACCTCGTCACCGGCACCCTCCAGGCCGCGGGGGCGAGCACCGTCGAGGCGGTCCGCTCGGCGGAGGCTGCCGGGGCCGATCCGGCGGACGCGGTCGACGACGCCGGCCTGGTGGTGGTCGCCGGGCTGGTCGACGCCGAGCCGGTGGCCGCCGCGCTCGACGCCGCCGGGGTGGAGGCGCCCGCCGACCTGCCCGCCGAGGGCTACGTGCTGGCGGTCGACGCCGACGCCGGCTCGGTGGTCATCGCCGGGCGCGACGGCGACGGCGTCTACTACGGGGCCCACACGCTCCGGCAGGTGGTCGACGGCGACGCGATCGCCGGGGTGGTCGTGGTCGACCGGCCCTCGCAGGCCCGGCGGGGCGTGGTCGAAGGGTTCTACGGCAGCCCGTGGACGCACGAGGAGCGGCTCGACCAGCTCGCCTTCTACGGCCGCGTGAAGCTCAACACCTACCAGTACGCGCCCAAGGCCGACCCCTACCACCGCGACCGCTGGCGCGAGCCCTACCCGGCGGCCGAGCTCGACCGCCTGCGGCAGCTGGTCGAGGCCGCGACCGCCAACCACGTCCGGTTCGACTTCGCCGTCTCCCCCGGCGTGTCGATCTGCTACAGCAGCGCCGACGACGTGGCCGCCCTGGAGGCCAAGCTCACCGCGCTCTACGACGTGGGCGTCCGGCACTTCACGATCGCGCTCGACGACATCGAGTACGACCGGTGGAACTGCGACGGCGACCGGGCCCGCTACGGCCCCAACACCGGGGCGTCGGCGGCGCAGGCGCAGGTCGAGCTGCTGAACGGTCTGCAGGAGCGGTTCGTGGCCTCGCACGAGGGCACGGCGCCGCTGACGCTGGTGCCCACCGAGTACCGGAACACCGACGACAGCCCCTACAAGCAGGTCGTCCGGCGCGAGCTCGCCCCCGAGATCCAGGTGATGTGGACCGGCGACATGGTGGTGCCCGCCGAGATCACCGCCGACCAGGCCCGGGCCGCCGGCGAGCGCTTCGGCCGGCCGGTCACGATCTGGGACAACTACCCGGTCAACGACTTCGACCGCACCACCGGGCGGCTGCTGCTCGCCCCCTACGCCCGGCGGGAGCCGGCGATGGTCGAGCAGGTCGCCGGCGTCATCGCCAACCCGATGAACCAGGCGGCGGCGTCGAAGGTGGCGCTCGTCGGCGTGGCCGACATCACCTGGAACGCCCCCGCCTACGACCCGGCCCGGGCCCACCGGGCGGCGGCCGAGTGGCTGGCGTCGGGCGGTGGCGAAGGCGAGGCCGCCCCCGAGGCGGTCGACGCCCTCCTGGCGTTCTTCGACCTGAACCACCTGTCCCCCACCTCGGCCCGGTCGGCGGCCACCGTGTCGCAGCCGCAGGCACCGGCGCTGGCGGAGCGGCTGTCCGCGTTCGAGGCCACCTGGGCGGCGGGCGACCGGGCCGGTGCCATCGCCGCTCTCCGGCCCTACGCCGAGCTGCTGGCGGGGGCCGCGGGGGCGATCCGGGAAGGTGTGGCCGACGAGGGGTTCCTGGCCGACTGCCGGCCGTGGCTCGACGCCCTCGACCTGTGGGGCCGGGCCTTCGTCGCCCACCTCGACGGTCTCCAGGCCGAGGTCGACGGCGACCAGGCGACCGCCGACGCCCGCTTCGCCGAGGTCGCCAACCTCGCCGCCCAGGCCCGCGCGATCCACACCATCGAAGGCGAGACCCTCCCCCAGGGCCCGATCAAGCTCGGCGACACGGTCCTCGACGCGTTCCTCAACGCCTGACCACCGGAGCCGACGCGGCCCGCGGCCCGCAGCTCCATCACCCACCTACGCCGAGGGCCAGGACGACGCCGACCGCCGGACCGGCCACCGAACTTGCCCCCGAAACGGGGAGCTGGCTCCCCGTTTCGGGGGCAAGTTCGAGGTTCTGCGACACCGGGCCGGGACCGAGGACAAGGCCGACACCGGCAGGACAGCATGGCTCGCAGCCGCGGCCGGGCCAGCCTGACGCCAACGGAGCCGAAGCCGCCCCCGAACGGGGGAGCTCGCCAGCGCTCCGCCGAACTTGCAG
>DATCLV010000353.1:0-1812 GCA_036563745.1 Acidimicrobiales bacterium
GGTGTCGAGGTGGTGGGTGGCGCGGTGGCAGGTGGCGGGGGTGGCCTCCCCCTCGGCCTCGTACGCGGCGAGCAGCTCCCGCTCCGCGGCGAGGACGTCGGTGACCAGGGCCCACCCTGCCGGCGACACGTCGTCGCCCGCTGCCAGGCCTTCCTCGGCCCGGGCGCGGACGTGGTCGATCCGGCTCTCGAACAGGTCGCGCAGCGGAGCGGCCGCCGCCACGGTGGTCTCGCCGTCGGCGATCAGCTCGTCGAGGCGGCTGAGCGCCACGTGGGCGGCGGCGATCCGCAGCGCCGCCTCGTGCCGCACCCCGGCGTCGGCGCCGGCTCCGGCACCGACCGCCGCGTCGGTGTCGGCACCGCCAGGCCCCACCCCCGTCCGGGCGCCGGCGGTGGCGAGCACCCGGCGCTCCACCTCGAGCAGCTCGACCAGCAGCGCCCACCGGTCGGGTGGCAGCTCGCCGGCCTGCCGCTGCACCCGGCCGGTGGCCTCGGTGAGGTGGACGATGCGGTCCTCGAACAGCGTGCGCAGGTGGGCCACCTGCGCGGGGGTCAGGTCGTGGCCCGCCGCCAGCTGGTCGAGCCGGGCCAGCGCCGCCCGGGCCGCCCGCACCCGGACCGTGATCTCCTCCATCACCCCCGCCGCCGCCAACGGGGCCAGGCCGAACGACTCGCTGGCCCCGGCGATCCGGTCGTCGGGCACGGTGCTGCTGCGCAGCGGTACCTCCTTCAGCAGCAGCGCGAACACCAACGCCCCGAGCGCCAGCGGGACGCCGGCCAGGAACACGGTGTCGAGGGCCTCGGCGTAGGCCTCGAGGTACGGCCCGCGGGTCGCCTCGGGCAGGCGGGACAGCTGCGTCGGGTCGCCGGTGAACGGGCGCAGGCCGAGGTCGGCCTGGTTCGACGCGAACGCCGAGTTGAAGATCGACCCGAACAGCGCCACGCCGAACGACCCGCCGATCGAGCGGGCGAACGACGCCGTGGAGGTGGCGGTGCCCAGGTCGCGGATCTGGACCGAGTTCTGGGCCACCAGCACCAGCATCTGCATGACCAGACCGATGCCGATGCCGAGCAGGGCCATGTAGAGCCCCAGGCGGACCACGCCCGTGTCGACGCCGAGGTCGGACAGCAGGAACAGGCCGACCGCCATCGTGGCGGTGCCGGCGATCGGGAACAGCCGGTAGCGCCCGGTGCGGCTCACCACCTGGCCCGCCACCAGCGACGCCAGCACGACCCCGGCCATCAGCGGGATCAGCTGCAGCCCCGAGCTGGTGGCCGACTGGCCCCGCACCACCTGCTGGTACTGCGGCAGGTAGGTGGTGGCCCCGAACAGCGCGGCGCCGACCGCCAGCGCGATCACGCACGCCGTCGAGAACACCCGGTTGCGGAACAGCCGCAACGGCATCAGCGGCTCGCCGGCCCGGGCCTCGACCGCGACGAACAGCCCGAGCAGCACCACCGCGGCGACCGCCAGGCCGACGATCGTCGGCGAGCCCCAGGCGTCGTCGTCGCCGCCCCAGGTGGTGATCAGGATGAGGCAGCTCACCCCGGCCGCCATCAGCGCGGAGCCCAGGTAGTCGATCCGGTGCGGCACCCGGTCGTCGGGCGTGCGGAGCGCGGCGGCCACCGCCACCAGCGCCACGATGCCGATCGGCAGGTTGACGTAGAACACCCAGCGCCAGTCGACGTTGTCGGTGAGGAACCCGCCCACGAGCGGCCCCGCCACGCTGGCGAACCCGAACACCGCCCCGAAGTACCCCTGGTACCGGCCCCGCTCGCGCGGCGAGACGATGTCCCCCACCACCGCCTGCGT
>DATCLV010000357.1:0-3921 GCA_036563745.1 Acidimicrobiales bacterium
CGTTGAGGCTCTCCAGGAACACCCGGCAGGTGGCGAGCAGGGCGGGGAGCCCCCGCTGCCGCCCGACCGCCGGTTCGACGAGGACGCGGAACTCGCGGAGCACGTCGTCGACCAGGGCGAGCAGCAGGTCGGTCTTCGAGCCGAACAGGTAGCCGGGGAGCCCGTGGCTGCAGCCGGCCTCGCGGGCGATGTCGGCGAAGCTGACGCTGCTGGTGCCCCGTTCGGCGATGACCTTGGCGGCGGCGTCGAGGAGCTTCCGCTCCGAGCTGGCCCGGCGCTCGGCCTGGGTCCGTCCGGAGCGCACGTTGCGCGTCGTCGCGGGCACGCTCAGATACTAGATGAACGTCCAGGGCGTGCCCCAGGCGGGCCGCGCCCGGTGTCCGGCGCCCCCGAAGGCCCAGGAAGGCGCCGGCCTGACGGCTCCACGAACACACCGGTACTCTCGGCGGGCGTGACGGACGCACCCCAACCCCCGGCCGACGCGGACGCCGACGCGGGGGTCGAGCTGCCCGCCTGGCCCCACCCGGACCCGCCGCTGCGGATCCCGCCGGTGGGCAGCGACGAGGTGGGCGACGAGACCGCCCAGCTCCTCGAGGGCCTCAAGTTCGACCCCGAGGGCCCGGTCCCCAACCTCTTCGCCACGCTCGCCCACCACCCCCGCCTGCTGAAGCGGTGGTCGGCGTTCGGGGGCACGCTGCTGTTCCGCTCCGAGCTGTCGAACCGGGAGCGGGAGCTGCTGATCCTGCGCACCGCCTGGCGCTGCAAGGCCCACTATGAGTGGAGCCACCACGTGCCGCTGGCGCTCCGGGTCGGGGTGACGAAGGCCGAGATCGCCCGGGTGGTCGAGGGGCCGGACGCCCCGGGGTGGGACCCGGTCGACGCCGCGCTGGTGCGGGCCGCCGACGAGCTCCACGCCGACGCCGTGATCTCCGACGCCACCTGGGCCGTGCTCGCCGGGCGCTACACCCCGGCGCAGCTGGTGGAGATCCCGATGGTGGTCGGCCAGTACCACCTGGTGGCGTTCACGCTGAACTCCCTGGGCGTGCAGCTCGACCACGACGAGGTCGCCGGCCCCGAGCGCAGCGGGCACCAGCGGTAGGAGACGGAGGGGCGGTCCCGGCACGGTGCCGGGGCGCCCGGGAAGGAGGCGGCACATGACCGACGCGCCCGCGACGAACCGTCGGCCCGTGCCGACCTACGTGGCGACGCGCCCGCCGCGGCCGCGCCGCCCGGTGCCGGCCGAGCTCGACTTCGAGCCCCAGCGCCCCACCCGCTGGTACAACCCGGACGTCCTGGTCAACGCCGGCGTGCGGCACGTGCTGACGTCGGTGTTCGGGTCGTTCCTCGACAAGCGGGAGCTGCAGTCGACGATCCCCGCCCGCGCCGACCTGCGGTTCGCCGGCGAGGACGAGCTGTGGGTCGACTACATCGCCGACACCGGCGACGGCTTCGACTCGGCCTACACGATGGCCTCCGTCCTCGCCCGCCCGGTGCTGCGCCCCGACGGCTGCGACCTCCCCCTGTCCCGGGGCCGGCTGCTGGTGCTCGGCGGCGACGAGGTCTACCCGGCCGCCACCACCGAGAACTACGAGCAGCGGCTCTCCGGGCCGTTCCGGGCCGCGCTGCCCTGGACCGTCGGCGACCACCCCACCCTCTACGCCCTCCCCGGCAACCACGACTGGTACGACGGGCTCACCGGGTTCCTCCGGCTGTTCGGGCAGCAGCGCTGGATCGGGGGCTGGACCACCCGGCAGACCCGCAGCTACTTCGCCGTCCAGCTCCCCCACCGCTGGTGGCTGTGGGGCATGGACGTGCCGACCAGCCAGTTCGTCGACGAACCCCAGCTGTGCTTCTTCGCCCAGGTGCTGGCCCAGGAGGCACGGGAGGGCGACCGGCTGGTGCTGGCCGTGCCGGAGCCCTCGTGGGTCGACACCGAGACCCGGGCCGATGCCTACCGCAACATCGCCTACGTGGAGCGCACGCTCCTCCGCCCCCACGGCGTGCGGCTGGAGGTGGTGGTGGGCGGCAACCTGCACCACTACGCCCGCTACTCGCCGCCCGAGGGGGTCGCGGCTACCGGCGCCGAGACCGCCGAGGCCGGCGCCGAGACCGCCGAGACCGAGACCGGCGCCGGGACCGCCGGCGGGGCCGCGACGCCCCGGGGACCGCGGCACCTGCTCACCGTCGGCGGGGGCGGCGCCTTCCTCCACCCCACCCACGACCTCCCGCGCGCCGTGGACGTCCCCACCGAGCCCGGCCGCGCCGAGCCGACCGCCCGCTACGAGCGGGCCGCCACCTACCCGACGACCCGGCGGTCGCGGTTCCTGGCCTGGGCGGCGGTCGGCCTGCCGCTGCGCAACCCCGGGTTCCTGTGGGTCGGCGCCGCCGTCCACATCGCCGTCCTCTGGACCAACCAGTTCGGGCTCCGCAGCCTCAGCGAGGAGCGGGCGATGTCGTACGCCACCTCGGCCCGGCGGTCGGGGTGGTTCGACATGGTGCAGGGCCTGGTCCGCAACCCGATCGGCGGCGTCGGCCTGACGATGGTGGCCATCGGCCTCGTCGCCCTCGCCCGCCGACCGCCGTGGGCCCGGCGCCCCGCGGTGGCGTGGGCGGTGCGGGTGGCGCTCGGGGTGGCCCACGCCGCGGCCCACGTCGCGGTCCTCGTGCTGGTGGCGCTGCTGGCGATCCGCCTGGCGTCGGGCCTCGGCATCGAGGGCGCCGACGGTGGCGGGGCCGCGTTCGTGCTGGCGACGACCGTGCTGGTCGGGGTGCTGGGCGGGGTGGCGACCGCGGTCGTGGTCGGCCTCTACTTCGCCGTCGCCAACACCCTCCCGGGCCTGCGGGTGCACGGGAACGAGGCGTTCTCGGCGGCCCGGCTGGAGCGCCACCGCTGCTTCCTGCGCATGCACGTCGACCGGCGGGGCCGGCTGGAGCTGTACGTGATCGGCGTCGACCGGGTGGTGCACCGCTGGCGCGCCGACCCGGACGCCGCGCCCACGCCGGCGGCGCCGGACCGGCGAGACGACCGGGACCGGGACGGCCGGGACCGGGACGGCCAGGACCGCCGGGGCCGGAACGGCGAGCGCGGCGACGGCGGGCGCAGCCGACCCGGCGACGAGCCGCCGTGGCTGGTGCCCGACGCGTCGCCCCCGCCCCGGCCCCACCTCGTGGAGCGCCTCACGGTCGAGTGACCGGGCGCCCGGGCGAGGCCGGGCGCCGGGCATCAGACCACGGCCGGGGCGACCTCTTCGGCGATCAGGCGCAGGTGGTCGAGGTCGGACAGGTCGAGCACCTGCAGGTACACCCGCTCGGCGCCCGCCTCCACGAACGCGCCCAGGCGGTCGACCGCCTCCTGGACCGTGCCGGCGATGCCGTTCTTCCGCAGCTCGTCGGGCTCGCGGCCGATCGCCTTGGCGCGGCGGACGACCTCGGCCTCGTCGCTCCCGACGCACACCACGAGCGCCGCCGAGTACGTCATCGACCCGGGGTCGCGGCCCGCCTCCTCGCAGGCGGCCCGCACCTTGTCGAGCTGGGGCGCGAAGGCATCGAGCGGCGGGAACGGCACGTTGAACTCGTCGGCGAAGCGGGCCGCCAGCCGGGGCGTGCGGGTCGACCCCCAGCCGCCCACCAGCACCGGCGGGCGCGGCCGTTGGTGGGGCTTGGGCAGCGCGGGCGAGTCGGTGAGCGTGTAGTGCCGGCCGTCGTGGGAGAAGCGCTCGCCGTCCGGGGTGGTCCACAGGCCGGTGACGATGGCCAGCTGCTCCTCCAGGCGGTCGAACCGCTCCTTCACGCCCGGGAACGGGATGCCGTAGGCGGCGTGCTCCTGCTCGAACCAGCCGGAGCCGAGGCCCAGCTCCACCCGGCCGCCCGACATCTGGTCGACCTGGGCGACCGAGATCGCCAGCGGCCCGGGCAGGCGGA
>DATCLV010000359.1:0-1570 GCA_036563745.1 Acidimicrobiales bacterium
CTACCACTTCGGGTCGAAGGAGGCGCTGCTGCTGGCGGTGATCAACGAGCGCGACCGGCGGTCCGGGAGCCTCATCACCGACGTGAAGCCCGACGAGGGCCTCGAGTCGCTGCGGAACCTGGTGAAGATCGCCGAGCTCAACGAGGCCAACCCCGGCCTCGCCATGCTGCACACGGTCCTGCAGGCCGAGAGCTTCGAGCCCGACACCCCCGCCCACCTCTACTTCCTGGAGCGCAGCCGGGTGGTGCGGCGCTGGCTGGAGGAGTCCCTGGTCAAGGGGCAGGCCAACGGCACCGTCCGGCCCGACCTCGACTGCGGCGCCAAGGCCCGCGAGCTGGTCGCCCTGCTGGAGGGCGCGGCGGTCGTGTGGCTGATGGACCGGGAGACCTCGCTGGTCGAGCTGTACCGCAACTACATCGAGTCGTTCATCGCCGACGCCGCCCCCCGCTGACCGGGTCGCCGCGGAAATCCGTGCGCCGAACCGGGCGCCCGCCGGTACGTTCGGCAGCGTGGACGCGGACGCGAACGTCGAGGAGCAGACGGGCACGGGCGTGGGCGACGACGGCGACGACCACGGCGGCGATCCCCGGTTCGCCGACCTGGCCGCGGCGCCGGACCCGGCGGACGGCGGCTACTACGCCGTGATCTTCACCAGCCAGGAGGGCGCCGACCAGGACGGCTACGGCGAGACCGCCCAGCACCTGCGGGAGCTGGCCGCCGAACAGCCGGGCTACGTGGGCTTCGAGACCGCCACCGGGCCCGACGGCTTCGGCATCAGCGTGAGCTACTGGGCCACCGAGGCCGACGGCCGGGCATGGAAGAAGGTGGCCGAGCACGCCCGGGCCCAGCGCCAGGGCCGGGAGCGCTGGTACGACCGGTACACGGTGCGCGTCGCCCGGGTCGAGCGGCACTACGGCTGGGCGCGAGGCGCCGGTCGCTGACGGCCCGTCCCCGCCGCGGCCCGGCCCGCCCGGCACCACCGCCCAGGGGAAGCCCCCTGGTGGGTGGCCTCATGGTCTATGTTGCTCCGGGTCAGGAGGGCGGGCAGGCCTCACCGCCGCCGCGCCCGTTGGGGCAGTTCGAGGGAGCATCGATCGATGGCGATCGGAGGGTCACGTCGCCGCACAACCCTGCGAGTGGTGGCTGCCGTCGCGGGGTCGGTGGCCGTGGCCGCCGCCGTCGCACGCCGCCGCTCCCCGTCCCGGGCCTCGGCCCCGACGCCCGCCGAGCCCCCGCCACCGCTGCCGCGGCGCCGCCCCGACACCGGTGAGATCGCCGCGGTGCCCGCCACCGCCACGCTCGACGTGGCGCCCGGCGCGATCGCCGACGCCCCGCCGATCGGCGACCAGGCCCACGGGTCCGCCCTGCCCGAGCCGGTCACCGACGGCGACCCGGACGCCCGCTTCGAGACCGCCGCCCACCTCCTCGCCGACCTGACCGGCCTGACCGGCCTGACCGACGGATCGCCGGGGTCCCCCACGCCGGCCGCGCCGCCCGCCCCGCCGGCCCCGACGCCGACCCCGGTCTCGACCCCGCCCCCGGCGACCTCGGCGGTCGACCGCGCGAACGC
>DATCLV010000364.1:0-25253 GCA_036563745.1 Acidimicrobiales bacterium
GGCCAGGAAGAGTCCCAGATGGCTGCGGGCGCAGCCGTAACGATCATCACGCCATGTCAGCCACGGTTGGTGGTGCAGAACCGCCGATCGTTGCGCCCTCCGATCCGTAGCGCGACCCGCACCGCCGTTGCGGTCCTGTTACGGTGATGACGAGGACGAGAGGGCGGGTCCGAGGCATCCGCCCGCTGGGGGAACCGAATGCTCGACCGACGCCGACCTCGATCCGCCGTCGTCGCCGCCTGCGCCGGGGCGTGCGGGTTGGCCGTGGCGGCCGGTTGCACGCTTGCCGCGGCCACCGCCGGCACCGCCGGCGCCCAGGAGCGACCCGACTTCCAGCTGCCGTTCGAGTGCGGCCAGGAGTGGCGGCTCGACACGTGGGGCCACGCCCCGGCGCTCGACATGGTGCGCGAGCCCGACCAGCACGGCACCGAGGGGGCCCTGCTGCTCGCCCCGGCCGACGGCACCGTGAACAGGTCGTTCCGGCACGACAACGCCGGCGAGGTCATCCAGATCGACCACGGCGGCGGCTGGTTCACGACCTACCTGCACCTGCAGTCGCGGTCGGTCGCCGTGGGCGACGAGGTGCGGCAGGGCGACGAGATCGGCCGGGTCGGGCGCTCCGGGCCCACGGCCAACAACCACCCGCACCTCCACTTCGAGCTGGCCGTCGACGAGGACGGCGACGGCCAGGCGACCTGGGGCTTCGCCGGCGCCGAGCGGGTGCGGCCGTGGTTGGACGGCGTCGAGTACGGCCAGTCGAACGGCGACACCTGGCGCAACGTGGCGAGCGGCAACTGCGGCGAGCCCGAGCCGCCGCCGACCACGGCCACCACCGAGCCGCCCGCCACGACCAGCACCACCGCGGCGACGACCACCACGACCTCGACGACCACCACCACGGCCCCGACCACCACGTCGTCGTCGACCACCACGACCGCGGCACCCGTACCGACCACCGTCCCGCCCGCCGGGGGCGACGGGGACGGCGGCGACGGCGGCCTTCCCGTCACCGGCAGCAACACCGTCTTCGCCGCGATCGCGGGGACGCTGCTGGTCGCCACCGGCGCGTCGATCCTCTACGCCCGCCGGCGCCTCGCGGCCGAGATCGAGATCTGAGGCGGGTCCCGGGGGCGGTCCGGCCCGACCCGGCCCGTCGAGGGTGGGGCCGGCCGCCCCCGGGGCGTTCACACGCGGTTCACACCGGTCTCCGTACGTTCCGACGCCATGCGATGGCAACGGATGCTGGTCGGGGTGCTGGCCGCCGCGACCCTGGTGGTCCCGGCGTGCACCGAGGACGTGGAGGACCCCGACGAGGAGGCGGCCGACGCCCCGGCCGGCGCGGCCGAGGCGCCCCGCGACGACGAGGGCTGCCCGGGCGAGCTGGGCGACGGGTTCCGGGCCTGGGGCGACGCCGGGTTCTCCGGGGGCGTCGTGGTGCTGGAGCGGGGCGAGCCCGTGTGCCGGGCCGCCTACGGGCGCGACGTCGGCGTCGACTCGGTGTTCTCGATCGGGTCGATCTCGAAGGCGGTGACGGCCGCGGCCGTGCTCGACCTGGTGGGCGAGGGCCGCCTCGGCCTCGACGACCGGGTCGGCGACCGCGTGGCCGGGCTCGGCGGGCCGGTGGCCGACGCCACCGTCGCACAGCTGCTCCTCCACACCAGCGGGCTCACCGGCGACGTCGGGCCCGACCACGAGCCGCTGTCCCGCGAGCAGGCGCTCACCGCCCTCAGCAGCCTCGACCTGGCGTTCCCGCCGGGCCAGGACTTCCAGTACTCCAACGCCGGCTACGTGCTGCTGGCGCTGCTGGTGGAGGACGTGAGCGGCACCGACCACCGGCAGTTCCTCGTCGACCGGATCCTCCCGCCGGGCGCCGGGTTCTGGGACGGCGAGCCCGCGCCCGAGGGGTCCCGGGCCGTCGGCTACCTGGACGACGGGCCCACCGACCAGATGGGCGACTTTCCCGGCCCCCACTGGGCGCTGGCCGGCAACGGCGACGTCGCCATGACCGTCGAGCAGCTCGCCACGTGGACCCACGACCTGTTCACCGGCGAGGTCCTGCCGCCGGCCACCGTCGACCTGCTGACCGGCACCCGGTTCGACAACGGCGACGGCACCGCCGAGATCCCCGGCTGGGTCGCCGTCGACGGGGCGACGATCGGCGAGCCGTTCGTCACCGCCTCCGGCGGGGGCGGCGACGTCGGGCACGAGGCGGTCGTCGTGTGGCTGCCGGAGAGCGAGCGGGTGCTCGCCGTGGCGTCGAACACCCCGGCCGTCACCGCGGGGGCGCTGGTCGAGGCCGTCGGCCCCGCGCTGGCCGCCAGCAAGCCCCTCCCGGCGCCCGACCCGACCGGCACCGAGGTCGACCCCGAGGAGGCCGCGGCGGCCGAGGGCACCTACGAGCTCGTGGACGGCGACGGGACCGTCACGCTGACCGCCGGCGACGGGCGCCTGACCGCCACCGCCGCCGGGCCGGGGGCCATGGCCGCGCTGTTCCCCCGGCCGGAGGGCGTCGACGCCGCCGAGGTCGAGGCCCACGAGGCGGCGGTGCTGGCGCTGCTGGCCGGCGAGACCGACGCCGGCCGCGAGGAGCTCGACGCGCTGGCCGAGGACTTCGGCGAGGTCGCCGGCGTCGCCCTCGAGGGCACGGTGCTGGCTCAGGGCGAGCTGCGCACCTACGTGGTCCTCACCGTCGACGGTGAGCGCCTCGTGGCGTGGTACGCCCTCGACGAGGGCGGGGAGGTCGCGGCCGTGGAGGTCGGGACCGACCCGCCGGCGCTGGAGCTGGCCGGCACCGACGAGCCCGGCACGTACCGCTCCGTCGACCCCACCGGGGTGCGGCCGGCGGTCACGGTGACCGTCGACGGCGACACGCTGACCGTCGCCGGCGGCGGCGCCGCGGTCGAGGCCCGGCGGCTCGCCGGCTGATCCCGCGGGCGTCGGGCCAGTCCGAACCTGCCCCCGGAGTGGGGACCAGGCTCCCCGTTTCGGGGGCAGGTTCGACGGGCTGCCCGGCGCCCGGGTCAGCGGCGGAGCGTCAGGGTGAACACGGCGCCGTCGCCGTCGGGCCCCGGCGAGGTGACGGTCACGTCACCGCCGTGGGCCCGGGCGACCTGCCGGGCGATCGGCAGCCCCAAGCCCGACCCGGACCCGGACCCGGCGTCACGGTCCCGGTCGGCGCCCGGCGCCCGCCAGAAGCGCTCGAAGACCCGTTCCTGCTGGTCGGCGGGGACACCGGGGCCGTGGTCCGCGACCGTCACGGCCGCCTCGGCGTCGTCGCCGGCCACGGTGACCGTGACGGCGGTGCCGGCGGGGGCGTGGCGGACGGCGTTGTCGACCAGGTTGGCGATCGCCCGGCGGACCGTCGGCTCGTCGAGCGGGCAGGGGAGCGACGCCGGGCCCTCGACCACCAGGTCGACGTCGCGGGCGGCCGCCGGCACCCGGGCCTCGTCGACCACGCCGTGGGCGACGGCGGCCAGGTCGGCCGGCCTCCGGTCGAGGGTGCGGGCCCGGCCGCGGGCGTCGACCAGCAGCTCGTCGATCACGCCCTGGAGCCGGGTGGCCGCCGCCCGCGACCGCTCCAGCCCCGCCCGGTACACGTCGAGGGTCGGCTCGGGGTGGGCGAGCAGCACCTCGGCGTTGGCCCGCAGCAGCGACAGCGGCGTGCGCAGCTCGTGGCTGGCCTCCTCGATCAGCCGCCGCTGGGTGCCGGCGGCGGCCTCCAGCCGGTCGAGCATCGCGTCGAACGACCTGGCCAGCGCCACCACCTCGTTGGTCCCCTCGGCGAGGGCGATGCGGCGGCTCAGGTCGGACGCCTCGATGACGTCGGCCACGGCCCGCACCCGCTCGATGGGCCGCACGGCGCGGGCCGCCCACCACCAGCCGAGGGCGGCGGCCACCGGGGCGAGGGCGACGACGACCCCGACCGTGGTGGAGCGATCACGGCGGCCCGAGACGTCCACCTCGGTGCCGTCCTCGGTGGTGACGGTCTCCTCCTCGTTGACCACGGTGACGCCGAACAGCAGCAGCACCGGCACGTAGATGGCGGCGGCGCCGACCAGGGCCAGCCGCACCTTGAGCGACCGCCACCACGGCCCGGGGGCCCGGGGCACGGGTGCGTCCGACGCACGAGGGGTGCCCGGCGCCCCTCGGTCGTCCCGGGTCACGGGGCCTCCATGCGGTAGCCGACGCCGGGGATCGTCTCGATCAACGCCGGCGAACCGAGCTTGCGGCGCAGCCGGCTGAGGATCACCCGCACCGACGTGGTGAACGGGTCGGCGTTGGCGTCCCACACGTGCTCCAGCAGGGTCTCGGCCGACAGGACCTCGCCGGGGTGGTGCAGGAAGTAGCGGAGGAGGGCGAACTCGCGGGGCGTGAGATCGAGCGGGCGGTCGCCTCGCGCCGCCGTGTGGCGGGCCTGGTCGAGGCGCAGGTCGCCCACCCGCAGGACCGCCCCGGCGGCCGCCGCGCCCGTGCCCCGCCGGGACAGAGCCCGGAGCCGGGCCACCAGCTCGGCGAAGTCGAACGGCTTGACCAGGTAGTCGTCGGCGCCGGCGTCGAGACCGGCCACCCGGTCGGCGACCGCGTCGCGGGCGGTGAGCACGAGGATGCCACCGGGCCGGCGCAGGTCGCCCCCGAGGTCGCCGCCGAGGCCGCGCAGCAGGTCGAGGCCGTCGCCGTCGGGGAGGCCGAGGTCGAGGCAGGCGACGTCGTAGTCGGTGGTGCGCAGGAAGGCCTCGGCGTCGGCCCGCCGGCCCGCCACGTCGACCACGTACGACGCGTTGCGCAGGCCGAGCGCCACCACCTCCGCCAGCTCGGCGTCGTCCTCGACCAGCAGGATGCGCATGACCCGGTCACGCTAGGGGCCACGCCGTGAACCGGGTGTGAACGGTCGGCGACGGACGTCCCGTGCGCCGCCCGCCGGCCGTCGGGCCGCCGTACGCTCCTCGCCATGACCGACCGAGCGACCCGGTCCTGGCTGCTCGACATGGACGGCGTGATCGTCCGGGAGGAGGAGCCGATCGACGGCTCGCCCGAGTTCCTCGCCCGCCTCCGCGCGACCGGCACGCCGTTCCTCGTCCTCACCAACAACTCGATCTACACGCCCCGCGACCTCGTCGCCCGACTGGCGATCCACGGCGTCGAGGTGGGGGAGGAGAACGTCTGGACGTCGGCGCTCGCCACCGCCCGGTTCCTCGACGACCAACGCCCCGGCGGCACGGCGTTCACGATCGGCGAGGCCGGGCTCACCACCGCCCTCTACGAGGTGGGCTACGTCCAGACCGAGATCGACCCCGACTACGTGGTCCTCGGCGAGACCCGCACCTACAGCTTCGAGCGGATCACCAAGGCCATCCGGCTCATCGAGAACGGCGCGCGGTTCATCGCCACCAACCCCGACCCCACCGGGCCCAGCCCCCAGGGCTCGCTGCCGGCCACCGGGTCGGTCGCGGCGCTGATCACCCGGGCCACCGGCGTGCAGCCCTACTACGTGGGCAAGCCCAACCCGCTGATGATGCGCACCGCGCTCAACCGCCTCGACGCCCACTCGGAGACGACCACGATGGTCGGCGACCGGATGGACACCGACATCGTGGCCGGCCTGGAGGCCGGGATGCGCACGGTGCTGGTGCTGTCGGGGGTCTCGACCGCCGACGACGCCGGCCGCCACCCGTTCGTGCCGTCCCGGGTGGTCGGCTCGCTGGGCGAGCTGCTCCCCGAGCTGGGCTGACACGTCGACGCCGGCGCCGGCGGCGCCGCGCCGGCGGGCTGCCGGCGTGGGTCGGCGTCGCCGGCCGGCCCGGTCAGGCGCCGAGTGCGGCGACGATCGCGGCCAGGACGTCGTCCTGCGGCCGGTCGCCGTCGACCACGTGCAGGGTGCCCCTGGTCCGGTAGTGGTCGAGCAGCGGCTCGGTCTCCTCGTGGAAGACCCGGAGCCGGTGCTCGATCGTGGCGGCGTCGTCGTCGGACCGCCCCTGGCGCCGGTGGGCGAGGCGGTCGCGGGCGACGTCGTCGGGCAGGGTCAGGAACACCACGTGGTCGGCGAGGCCGCCCGGCAGCCGCCGCTCCGCCAGCTCGGCCTGGGCCACCGTCCGGGGGAACCCGTCGAGCACGTAGCCCTCGCGGTCGTCGCGGCCGCCCCCGGTGAGCGCCGTCAGCCGGTCCACGATCGTGTCGGCCATCAGCTCGTCGGGCACCAGCTCGCCGCGGTCGAGGCACACCGCCACCGCCCGGCCGAGGTCGGTGCCGCGGGCCACCTCGTCGCGCAGCAGGTCGCCGGCCGACAGGTACGGCACCCCCAGCTTCCACGCCACCAGCGGGCCCTGGGTCCCCTTGCCCGACCCCGGCGCCCCGATCAGCACGACCCGCATCGGCTCAGCGCGCCGCGGCGGCCTGCTCGGCCCGCACGACGTGGAGGACGGCGTTGATCAGCGCCAGGTGGGTGAAGGCCTGGGGGAAGTTGCCCAGGTGGCGGCCCGAGTCGGGGTCGAGCTCCTCGGCGAAGAGGCCCAGGTCGCTGGCGTGGGCCAGCAGCTTCTCGCACAGGCGCCGGCCCCGGTCGACCTCGCCGATCTCGATCAGCGCCGACACCAGCCAGAACCCGGCGGCCGAGAAGGCGCCCTCCGGGTAGCCGAGTCCGTCGTCGGTCTCCTCGGTCCGGTACCGCAGGACGAGGCCGTCGACGCTCAGCTCGTCGGCGATCGCCAGCACGGTCGCCCGGACCCGAGGGTCGTCGCCCGGCAGGAAGCGGAACAGGGGGATGAGGAGGCACGCGGCGTCGAGCGCGGTCGTGTCGTAGTGCTGGGTGAACACGCCCCGCTCGTCGACGGCGTTGGCGCAGACGTCGGCGTGGATCTCGTCGGCCGCGGCCTGCCAGCGCTCGGCGGCCTTCTCGTCGCCACGGACCCGGGCCAGGCGGGCGCCCCGGTCAGCCGCCACCCAGCACATCACCTTCGACATCGTGTAGTGCCGCGGTTCGCCCCGGACCTCCCAGATGCCGCGGTCGGGCTCCCGCCAGTGGCGCAGCGCCGCCTCCACCAGGCGGACGGCGATCGGCCACACCCGCTCGTCGAGACGGTCGCGGCTGCGGAGGTGCAGGTAGAAGGAGTCGAGGACCGAGCCCCACGTGTCGTTCTGCTGCTGCTGGAAGGCGCCGTTGCCGACCCGGACCGGCCAGGCGCCGTCGTAGCCGGACAGGTGGTCGAGGGTGCGCTCCTCCAGGTCGCTCTCGCCGTCGACGCCGTACACGACCTGCAGCTCCTGGTCGCGCTCGGCCACGTCCGCGATGAACCAGAAGTAGTCGTTGGCCTCCCAGTCGAAGCCGAGCGCCTCCAGCGCCCACAGGGCGAAGGTGGAGTCGCGGATCCACGTGTAGCGGTAGTCCCAGTTGCGGTCGCGGCCGGGCGTCTCGGGCAGCGACGTGGTGGGCGCCGCGATCAGGGCGCCGGTGGGCGCGTAGGTGAGGCCCTTGAGCGTGAGGGCGCTGCGCTCCAGGTGGGCGCGCCAGCCGTGGTCGGGGAAGTGGCCCCGGGCCAGCCAGTGCTGCCAGTGGTGGGCCGTCCACACCAGCCGGGCGGACGCCTCCTCGTAGGTGCGGGGCGGCGCGTGCTCGGTCCACGACAGGGCGCAGAACCGCACCTCGCCCTCGGTGAGGCGGGTGCGGGCCAGCGCCTTCGACCCCTCGAACCCGAGCCGCACGTCGGTGGTGAGCCGCAGCTCCCGGGGCGTGCCGGGCGGCAGGCCGGGGTCGGCGCCCGGGTTGCCGCCGGGGCCCGGGCGGCCGCGGGCACCCCCGGCGTCGAAGCCGTCGAGGCCGTCGTCGACCAGGCCCCCGTCGACGATGCCGTCGGGCGTGGCGATGCCCTCGTGGTAGCCGCCGGGCCCGTAGCGCCAGGTGGTGCGGCGGCGGCCGTAGTCGAAGCGGGGCTCGCAGTCGAGCACCAGCTGGACCTCGCCGGTCACGCAGCGGACCGTGCGGAGCAGCACGTGGTCGGCGTCGTAGTCGGTGGGGGCACGGCGGTGGGTGCGGGAGATCTCGCCGTCGTGGTGGTGCCAGGGGCCGATGAGCAGGGCGTCCCGGACGACCACCCAGCCGGTGGGGGTGCCCCAGCTGGTCTCCAGCACCATCGTGCCGGGCACGTACCGGCGGCTCGACGGCACGTACTGGTCGGCCGGGCCGAGGCGGAAGCCGCCGGCGTCGCGGTCGAGGATCGACCCGAACACGCTGGGCGAGTCGACCCGCGGCAGGCACAGCCACTCGACGTTGCCGCTGGGCGCGACCAGGGCCGTCGTCTCGCAGTCGGAGAGGAAGCCGTAGTCGCCGATGGGTGGGAAGGCGCTGTCGAGGGGCGTGGACACCCGCACGTCTCTACCCGCTCCCGTCCCAAATCGCGTTCGGGAGGCCGCGCGGAGCGGCCGGACCGACGCGATCCGGGACGGGGACCGGTCGACCGGCGGTCAGCGGAGCAGGCGGCGGAGGATCTTGCCGCTCGGCGACTTCGGGATCTGGTCGACGAACGTGAGCCGGCGGATCTGCTTGTAGCTGGCGACCCGGTCGGCGACGAACCCCTGGATGTCGGGGGCGGTCGCGTCGGCGCCGGGCTTCAGCACGACGAACGCCGCCGGGATCTCGCCGGCCTCCTCGTCGGGCACCCCGATCACCGCGGCGTCGGCCACGGCCGGGTGGGTCAGCAGCAGCGCCTCCAGCTCGGCCGGCGGCACCTGGAAGCCCTTGTACTTGATGAGCTCCTTCAGCCGGTCGACCACGAACAGGTGCCCGTCGGCGTTCACGTGGCCGATGTCGCCGGTGTGGAGCCAGCCCTCGTCGTCGATGGTCGCCCGCGTCGCCTCCTCGTTGTTGAGGTAGCCCTTCATCACCTGCGGGCCCCGCACCCACACCTCGCCGTCCTCGTCGAGCCCGAGGTCCTCGCCGGTGGCGGGGTCGACGATGCGGGTCTCGGTGTTGGGGATCGCGACCCCCACCGAACCGGGCACGAAGTCGCCGGGCGGGGTGGCGTGGGTGACCGGCGACAGCTCGGTCATGCCGTAGCCCTGCACCACCTCGCAGTCGAGACGGGCACCGCACTCCAGCGCCAGCTCGGCCGACAGCGGGGCGGCGCCCGAGAAGATCATCCGCAGCTTCGACAGGTCGTACTGGTCGACCAGCGGGTGCTTCGCCAGCGCCACCACCATCGGCGGGGCGACGAACGCCCGGGTCAGGCCGTGCTCCTGGTGCAGCGCCAGGAACTGCTCCAGGTCGAAGCGGGGCATCGTCACGATCGTGGCGCCGCCGGCCAGGCCCATGTTCATCAGGACCTGCATGCCGTAGATGTGGAAGAACGGCAGCACCGCCACGAACGACTCGTCGTCGTCGAGCTTCAGCACCGCCTGCGACTGGACGATGTTGGCCACCAGGTTGCGGTGGGTCAGCATCACGCCCTTCGACAGGCCGGTGGTGCCCGACGAGTAGGGGAGGACCACCACGTCGTCGGTGGCGACCGGCACGTGCTCGGCCAGCGGCTCGCCGAACAGCGCGGTGAGCGGTCGGACGCCGTCGGCGCCCTCGGGCGGGTCGCCGAGGACGAACGTCTCCCGCACCGCCGTGCCCTCGGCCGCCTTGGCCGCGGTCTCGAGGAACGCCGGGACCGTCACCAGGCGGGTGGCGCCGGCGTCGACCAGCTGGTGGTGGACCTCGCGGTCGGTGTAGGTCGGGTTGATCGTGGTGACGGCGCCGCCCGCCATCGCCACGCCGTGGAATACCACCCCGTACTCGGGGCAGTTGGGGGCCATCAGCGCGAGGACCTCGCCCTTGGCCATGCCCGCGGCCAGCAGGCCGCCGGCCAGGCGGCGGACCGAGTCCTCGAACTGGGCGTTGGTGACCACGCGCCCGGTGGGACCGTCGACGAACGCCGCCTTGTCGGGCCGCTCCGCCGTCCGGGACAGGACGAACGTGGTCAGCGGGAGATCGGGGATCTCGACGTCGGGAAAGGGGCTCTTGTGGATGGTGCTCTCCTCATCGCTGCGGGCGAGGTGCGTGTCGAACCAGGCCAGGGTGCGGGACCAGGCGTCGCGGGCGGACGCCTCGTGGTGGTCGGGCCGCTGGTCGCAGTGGAAGCCGTGCCCGGCCTCCGGGTAGCGGACGACCTCGGCGGGGGCGGGCGCCTCGGTCAGCGCCGCCCGGAGGGTCTCGACGTCCTCGACCGGGATCGCCTGGTCGCGGTCGCCGAACAGACCCAGCCACGGCACCGTCAGCGACGGGACCTCGTCGATCAGCGCCGGGAACTGCGGCCAGCGGGCCGACACGATGCCGCCGCCGTAGAAGCCGACCCCGGCGCCGAACGGCCGGCGCAGCGAGGCCAGCAGCGTGACCCGGCCCCCGAAGCAGAAGCCGACGATGCCGATCCGCCGGTCGGACCAGCCGGCGGCGTGCAGGTGGGCGCGGGCGGCGTCGACGTCGGTGAGCACGGCGTCGTCGCCGCCGAGGTCCCGGTAGAAGGGGAAGACCTTCGAGAAGTCGTCGTAGGGCGCCGTCCGGGGCGGCGGCGACCGGTGGAAGAGCTCGGGGGCGACGGCGTGGTAGCCCGCCGCGGCGAAGCGGCGGGTGACGTCCTCGATGTGGTCGTTGACCCCGAACGCCTCCTGGATCACCACGACGGCCGCCTTGGGCTCGGTGCCCTCCGGCGGCCGCGCCTCGTAGAGCCGCATGGGCCCGTCCGGGGTGTCCACCTCCACCGACTGCGCCTGCACGCCCGACGTGTCCACGTCCACGTTCCCCCTTGCCCCCTCGATCGACGGTGTCCCGCCCCGCCGCGCCCCAAGGTAGCCACCCCGGCCACCTCCGGTCCGCCCCGAGCGCTCCTGCGGACCTGGGAGGATCACGCCGTGCCCGTGCCCGAGATGACCTGGACCGACGTGACCGCCCGCCGGATGGCCCGCCACCACCTCGACCGGCCGGCCGACGGCCGCACCCTGGCCGAGGTCACCGCCACGCTCACCGCGGTGCACGCCCAGGTGATGAGCGCGGCCGAGCTGTCGCTGGGCCGCCGCGTCGCCGGGGCGACGCGCGCCGACGTGCGGCGGGCGCTGGGCGAGGACCGGACGCTGGTGAAGACGTTCGGGCCCCGCGGCACCGTCCACCTGCTCGCCACCGACGACCTGCCGCTGTGGACCGGGGCGTGCGCGGCCCTGCCACCGTCGGTGCCCCGGCAACCCGACGGCATCCGGTTCACGCCCGACGAGGCGGAGCAGGTGCTGGCGGCGATCGGCGAGGCGCTGGCCGACGCCGAGCTCACCGTCGACGAGCTGACCACGGTGCTCGCGGACCGGCTGGGGCCGTGGGTCGTCGAGCCCGGCCTGCCCGCCTTCCAGGGCGACTGGCCCCGGTGGCGCCAGCTCACCGGCCTGGCCGGGCAGCGGGGCGTCCTCTGCTTCGGCGCCGAGCGGGGGCGCAAGGTGACCTACACGAACCCGCACCGCTGGCGGCCGGGGTTCCGTCCCGGGGACGGCGCCACGGCCGTCCGGGAGCTGGTCGCCCGCTACCTCCACGCGTACGGCCCGGCGACGCCGGATGACCTCGCCCGGTGGCTCGGGGTGCCGCCCCGCGCCACCGGCGACCTGTTCGGCCGGCTGGCGGCCGAGGGCGCCGTCACGCCCGTCCGGGTGGAGGGTGCCGAGGCGTGGGTGGCGGCCGGCGACGAGGACGCCCCGGATGCGCCGCACCGGGGTGTCCGCCTGCTGCCGTACTTCGACGTCTACGTGGTGGGTGGCCGGCCCCGGGACCGGCTGTTCCCCGGCGCGGCCGCCGCCCGGGCCCTGACCCGCACCGGCCAGGCCGGCAACCACCCGGTCCTGCTGGTCGACGGCGTGGTGGCCGGGGTGTGGCACCAGAAGCGGGCCGGGCGGAAGGTGGCGATCACCGTCGAGCCGCTGGGCGACCTGACCGCCGCCCAGCGGCGCGGGCTCGACGCCGAGGTCGAGCTGGTCGGCGCCGTCGTCGAGGCGACCCCGACCCTCACCATCGGCCCGGTGACCGTCGGCCCCCACGCCTGACCCGCCCCTCCTCGGGCGGGCCCTCGAACCTGCCCCCGAAACGGGGAGCCTGGGCCCCGTCTCGGGGGCAGGTTGGTCCCGGGCGGGCGGCGTCAGTTGCAGGTGGGCGTGAAGGGACGGCCCTGGAAGCGGGCCTCGATCCACGGGATCGGGTCGATGAACACCCCGAAGATGTGGTCGGTGGCGTGCTGCTGCCACTCGACCCGGGCCCCGAGCGCGCACCAGTCGTCCCGCAGCCGGGTGCCCTGCGAGAACGGGATGATCTGGTCGTCGACCCCGTGGTACAGCAGCACCGGCGCGGCGGGCGCCACCTCGCCGAGGCGCTGCTCGGCGATGCGGGCCTGCCACTCGGGCCGGGTGAGCGGGTTGGTGGTGGTCAGGTCCTCGATGCGGCGGCCGAGGCCCAGCGGCAGGCCGTCGATCAGGCAGACGTCGCGGCCCTGCTCCAGCAGCTGGCGGCCGGTCTCGTTGAGGTACGCCTCCAGGTCGAGCTCCGGGTAGGCCGTGTCGAGGCCGAGGGCGGCGAAGGCCAGGAACGTGAACCACAGGTTGCCGGGCCCGTTGAGGTGCTCGGCCAGCGGGCCGAGGTCCGACGGGACCCCGCCGGCCGCCGTGCCCACGACGTTGAGCTCGGGCGCGTAGGTCGCCTCCCGCTCGGCGGCGGCCGCCGCGGCCTGGCCGCCCTGGGAGTAGCCCATGAACGCGACCGGGGCGTCGGCGGCGACGCCCGAGCCCGGGAGGCGCTGCGCGGCGCGGACGATGTCGAGCAGGGCGTGGGCCTCCGCGTCCTTGATCACGTAGGTGTGGTCGCCGGGGGTGCCGATGCCCTCGTAGTCGGTCACGGCCACGGCCCAGCCCTTGTCGAGCAGCGCCTGGACGCCGGCCTGCTGGTAGAAGAGGCCGTTGGGCATCGAGGTCGAGGCGGCGCAGTCGTCGCCGATCCCCTGGGTGCCGGGCGCGAACGAGACGAGGGGCCGGGGCCCGCCGCCGGTCCACGGCACCTTGGGCACGAGCAGCGTGCCGGTCACGTAGTTGGGCTCGCCGCGGGCGTTGGTCGAGCGGTACTTGAGGGCGGTGGCCGTGACGTTGCCGTTGGCCCCGAAGTTGGTGGGCACGCTGGCGAGCACGTCGCCGGGCCGGCCACCGAGGTCGGGCGGTGGCTCGTAGAAGGTGGGCGGCGGTGCGCAGGCGGTGGCGCCGACGGCGAGCGCCGCGACGGTGACGGCGGCCGCGAGGGCGCGCGGGATGGTCCTCATGTCTCCCCCCAATGCGGTTGGCGCCGGCCGGTCCCCGGGCCCCAGCGACGCCGGTCGGACCGACCGATGGCGCCCCGCAGGCTAGCCGATCGGCTAGTCGGGTGGCCAAGCCGAACGGCTGGCCAGGACCGACCCCCGCCGGGCACTACCCTCCCGCGGATGCGGCCGGCGACGGGGACGACGTTGCGCGACGCGGCGCGGCAGTACTCGCCGGCCCAGCGGAAGACCATCCAGGCCGCCCTCGAGCTCTACGCCGAGCGGGGCGTCGGCGGCACCTCGCTCCAGATGATCGCCGACGCCGTCGGGGTCACCAAAGCGGCGATCTACCACCAGTTCAAGACCAAGGAGGCGATCACGGTCGCGGTCGTGACCGTGGAGCTCCAGCAGCTGGAGGCGGCCCTGGAGGAGGCCGAGGCGGCCGGGTCCTCGCCCGCGGCGCGCGAGGCGCTGCTCGACCACATCATCGGCATCGCCGTCGAGCGCCGCGCCGCCGTCGCCACCCTGCAGACCGACCCGATGATCGTCCCGTTCCTGCTCGAGCACGAGCGGTTCCGCCACCTCTGGCCCCGGCTCTACCTGGCGCTGCTCGGCGACCGGCTCGACGAGTCGGCGCTGGTCCGCACCGCCGTCCTGGCCGCGGCGATCAGCGGCGCCGTCGCCCACCCCTTCGCCCGCGGCATCGACGACGCCACCCTGAAGACCGAGCTGCTGGCCATCGCCCGCCGCCTGGTCTTCGGCGACGACGACTGACCGTCGAACCTGCCGGCGCCGCCCACCTCGGCGGTGTCGACCCGCTGGTCGAGGCGATGGCCGGCTCCGTCACCGGCGGCGTCGGCTCAGCCTGCCGGCTGCGGCGCGGCGACCCCGAAGTACGCCTGCTCCAGCCGGGCGCCGTCGCGGCCCAGCTCGGCCGCCGGGCCCCGCAGCACGATGGCGCCGCGGCTCAGCACGGCCGCCTCGTCGGCCACCTGGAGGGCCAGCGAGACGTGCTGCTCCACCAGGACGACCGCGGTGGCGTGGTCGTCGGCGATCCGGCGGACGGTGGCGAACAGCAGCTCCACCACCTGCGGCGCCAGGCCCAGGCTCATCTCGTCCACCAGCAGCACCTTGGGCCGCTGGACCAGCGCCCGGGCCACCGCCAGCATCTGCTGCTCGCCGCCCGACAGCGCCCCGGCCGCCACGTCCCGGCGGCGCTCCAGCGCCGGGAACAGGTCGAGCAGCTCCTGCGGCACCGGGGCGTCACCGCCCCCACCCGGCCCGCGGCGCCGGCGGCCCGGCCGGGCCACGACCAGGTTCTCCTCGACGGTCAGCGACGTGAACAGCGACCGGTTGTCGGGCACCAGGACGATGCCGGCCCGGTTGGCGTCCACCGCCCGGCCCGGCCGCACCGGCGCACCGTCCACCCGCACCTGCCCGCGCCGGGGGTGGAGGAGGCCGGCCAGCGTGAGCAGCAGGGTCGTCTTGCCGGCGCCGTTGGGGCCCAGCAGCGCCAGCACCGCGCCCGGGGCGACGTCGAGGTCGAGGTCGCGGAACGCCGCCGCCTGCCCACGGCCCCCGGTCAGCCCCCGGAGCTCCAGGCGGGGGCTCACGCCGTCACCGCCGTGGCGTCGTGGAGCGTGCCGAGGTAGGCGTCGGCGACCGCCCGGTCGGCCCGGATCACGTCGGGTGGCCCGTGGCAGATGACGGCTCCGAAGTCGAGGACGTACACGTGGTCGCACACGTCGAGCACCAGGGCGACGTCGTGGTCGACCAGCAGCACCGACGTGCCCGAGTCCCGGATGTCGCGGATGCGGTCGCCGAGCCAGCGGCTCTCGACGGTGTCGAGCCCGGCGGCCGGCTCGTCGAGCAGCAGGACCTCGGGGTCGGCCGCGCAGGCCCGGGCGATCGACACCAGCTGCCGCTCGCCCTGGCTCAGCCCGCCCGCCGGTCGGTCGCGGAGGGCGGCGATGCCCACCCGCTCCAGCGCACGGTCGACCGCGGTGGTCCGCTCGGCCGCCCGGGCCCCGAGGGCCGCGACCCGCACGTTCTCCTCCACCGAGAGGTCGTCGTAGAGCTCCAGCGACTGGAAGCTGCGGGCCAGCCCGGCCCGGACCCTCGTGTGGGGCGCCAGCCCGTCGACGGCCCGCCCGGCGAGGCGGATCGACCCGGAGGCGGGGGCGAAGCCGGTCACCGCGTCGATCACGCTGGTCTTCCCGGCGCCGTTGGGGCCGATGAGACCCACGACCGCGCCCCGGTCGATCCGCAGCGACACGCGGTGCACGGCCACCACGCCGCCGTAGCGCACCTGCAGCTCCTCGACCTCCAGCACCGGCGCCCCGGCGTCGCCGCCGGTCGCGCCGTTCGCCGCGGCCGCGGCGGCCGTCCCGGTCACGCCGGCCGTTCCGGTCACGCCGGCCGTTCCGGTCACGCCGGCCGCTCCGGTCACGCCGGTCACGCCAGCCGTCGCTCCGGCGGGGACCGGTCGGAGCGTCGGTCCCCCGGTCGGCGCGGCGTCGTCGACGCCGACCTCGCCGGCCTGCTCGCGCCGGCGGGCGAACCGGTCGGCCAGGCTGTGCCCGAGGCTCGCCACGCCCTCCGGGTGGGCGATCAGCGTGACGATCAGCAGGGTGCCGCTGATCACGTCGAACCACGACCCCAGCTCGGTGAACCGGTCGAGCGCGATGAAGGCGATGCCCGTCGAGGCCAGCACGCCCGCCAGGAGCCCGCCGTACACCGACGTGACCCCGGCGAGGTAGGCGGTCGACAGGAGGGCGAGCCCGCCCAGCGCCGTGAACGAGTCGTAGCTGACCACCCCCCGGCGGTAGGCGAGCAGGGAGCCGCCCAGGCCGGCGATGAACGAGGCGACGGCGAAGCTCACCACCTTCACCGCGGTGACGTTCACGCCCACCGCCGCCGCCGACCGCTCGTTGGCCCGGACGGCGAGCATCGCCGAGCCCAGCGTCGAGCGCCGCAGGGCCGCGACGCCCGCCGCCACCGCCACCAGCGTGACCAGGCAGACCAGGCCGAACCCCAGGCGGGGGAAGTCCTGGCCGACGCCGATGCCCAGGTCGACGCCGAACAGCTCCGGCGGCGTCACCCGGGCGCCCGCGCTGCTCACGACGTCGGTGTTGCGGAACCAGGCGGCCTCGATGGCGTAGGCCAGCGCCAGCGTCACCACCCCCAGCGTGAGCCCCCGCAGACGTAGCGCCGGGAGCCCGACCACCACGCCGATCGCCGCCGCGACCGACGCCGCCAGCAGCGGGGCCAGGGGGAACGGGACGCCCCACCCCTCGGTGAGGCCGCTCAGCGTGAAGGCGCCCGTGCCGGCCAGCGCCAGCTGGGCCAGCGACACCTGCCCGGCGTAGCCGGTGACCACCACCAGCGACAGGCCGATGGTCGCGGCGATGAACGTGCCGATCACCGCCGCCCGCCACGTGCCGTCGGTGACCAGCAGCGCCACCAGCCCGATCGCCGCGCCGGCCCCGGTGGGGACGCCGAGCGACCGGGGCCGCGGCGCCTGGCCCAGGGGCTGGTGCACGAGCCCGCCCCGGATCGGCAGGCCGCCGCCCACGACCAGCAGCGCCACCAGGATGACCACCAGCGGCACCAGCTCCGACGAGCCGCTCTTCGGCATCCAGTCGTGGTCCGACGCCAGCGACGTCGCCTCCGACTGCAGCATCCCGATGCCGATGCCGGCGGCCACGATCGGCAGCAGGTGCTGGAACCGGCCCACCACGGCGGCGGCCAGGGCCGGCACGACGAACAGCGTGTAGGTCACCGGGGTCAGCGGGCTGACCGGGGCGATGAGGATGCCGGCGATCCCGGCGATCACCGCGCCCAGCATCCAGTTCAGGAGCGCCACCCGGTCGGGTGACACGCCGCTCACCACCGCACCGGTCGGCGACTCGGCGGCCGCCCGGGTCAGCAGGCCGAACCGGGTCCAGCGGAACGCGGCGGTGAGCACCAGCGCCAGGGCGACCACCGTCGCCGCCAGGGAGAAGCGGTCGGACAGGACGGTGGCCGAACCCAGCTCCCACCGGTCGGACGGGAAGATGTCGGCCACGCTCACCGGGGCGGTGCCCTGGCGGATCGCCAGCACGCCCTGGAGCACCACGAGGACGCCCAGCGACGCGACCGTCCGGGCCAGCGGGGGTGCGTCCCGCAGCGGGTGGAACACCAGCAGGTGCAGCAGCGCCCCCAGCGCCGCCGCGATCACCAGCGAGATGGCGACGGCACCCGCCAGCTCGATCTCGTAGCCCAGGTCGACCGACCGGGGCAGCCCCGGGAACGGGACCAGCAGCTCACCCCGGCGCAGGCCCGCGTAGGTGTAGGCGACGTAGAGGGCGATGGCGCCCGTGGCGAAGTTGACGACGCCGGAGGCGCGGTAGGTGACCACCAGGGCGAGCGCCAGCGCGGCGAAGACCCCGCCGTTGCCGAGCCCGGCCAGTAGGGATGCGACGTGTTCCACGGTGGGCCTCCGAGCCTCCGAAGGGGAACCGGTCCTGCCGTCGACGCCGGCCGTCAGAGGCCCGCGAGGATCCCCGACGAGTCGACGGCCTCGTAGCCGTCCGGCTGCCCCTCGGCGTCGAGGGAGGTGCGCAACCACTGGTTGGTGCACACCGCCGGCTGGGTGCCCAGGGCGGAACCCCCGCACCGGAACTGCACCCCGCCGCCGCCGGGCAGCTCGCTCTCGGGCATGGCCTTGATCGCCGCGTTCACCGACTCGGGCGTGATGTCGCCCTCGACGCCGGCCATGGCGGTCAGCAGGGCGCCGACGGCCGTGTAGGCGGACATGGTGATCGGGTTCTCGACGTCCTGGACGTCGTCGCCGTAGGCGTCGATCACGGCCCTGTAGAGCTGGTAGGTCTCGTCGCCCTCGGCGCCGAGGGCGACGTTGGCGGTCAGGCCGATGCCCTCCAGGTCCTCACCGGGGACGGCCTCGCGGGTGGCGTCGGTGATGCACTGCGCCACGCTCGTGATCGCCCCCTCGTAGCCGACGGCCTCGAGGCCCTGGAAGGCGGCGATGCAGAAGGCGTCGTTGCCGAGCACGTGGACCACGCCGGCGCCGCTGCCGGCCACCTCCCGCATCTGGGCGGTCATGTCGGCGGTGCCGATCGGGATCGTGACGAGGTCCCACTCGATCCCGGCGCTGTCGAGGATCTGCGGGCCGAGGTTCTCGAAGGTGGCGAGGGCGACCGGCACGTCGATCACCACGAAGGCGATCCGGTCGGCGCCCTCGTCCTCGGCCACCGACAGCGGGAGGCCGTAGAAGGTGGAGAGCGGGTTGGCGATGAGGTACGAGGTCTGGTCGTCGGTGGCGATCTGCTCACCGCTGGCCAGGAAGAACATCGTGGGAACGCCGGCGGCGTGGAGCGGCTCCCAGAGCGACTCGGCCACGGCCGACTGCCCGAGCGCCACGGCGACCACGCCCTCCTCGACGAACCGGTTGGCGCAGTCGGTGGCGGTGGCCGGCTCGGCCTTGGCCTCGCAGGTGACCAGCTCGACCGGACGGCCGGCGACGCCGCCCTTGTGGGTGTTCCAGTACTCGGCGGTGGCCCGGCCGGCCCGGAGCTCGTCGGAGTTGTCGAACGCCTGGGTCGCGCCGTCGGACACGAGGCCGATCTTCACGGGCTCGCCCTCCGCGGGGTCCTCGGGGCCGAGCAGGTCCTCGCCGGTGGCGCCCCCGTTCTCGGTGTTGCCGCCGCCTCCTCCGCCGTCGCCCTCGTCGTCGGTCTTCTCGCCGCACCCGCTGACCACGGTCAGCAGCAGCGCGCTCAGCAGGCCCACCGCCCGGTGTCCCCGCCGGCGGGTCGCCCGCCGCGATGCCCCCGTCGGATACCGCATCCATCCCCCCGGTGTGTGTCGTGGTCCTGCACGGTGTGGCACCCGGGAAGGGGCACCAGGACCAATGCGGCCATAGTGCAGGACCCGCACCACGGAATCAAGGGAAAACTAACACCCTGGTCACTCTCCGTCGGCGAGCGTTGGCGATCTCCAGCGGCTTCGACGCTGCTGGGCGGTGCGATGTCGGCCCGGCGCCTGGCGTCGCGGTCACCTGAGTCCGATCCGCTCGCACGGACGTAGGCGCGCGACCGAGTCACTCCGGCGCCGTGCGGCCAGCTCGCCGCTGGAGGTGACGGGGCTGGTCGTGGCGGTCGGCCCGGAGGCGGTCCTCACCGACGCCGCCGGCGCCGATCGCAGGGACCAGCGAGCTGGTGCGGGCCGGTGCGGAGGCGGGGGTGGGGGTGGGGGTGGGGGCCACCGGCGCCGGACGATCCAGCCGAGCAGGTCGTCGAGGGCCGCTGGCGGGACGAGCCGCCGGAGAACTGCCGTACGGCGCACGGCCCAGGCCGACGAGGGCGGCCAGCGGGACGAGCCGCCGGAGCACCGCCGTACGGCGCACGAGCGCAGGTCGCGAGGAGGGCGGCCAGCGGGGCGAGCCGCCGGAGCACCGTCGTGCCGCGCACGAAGAGCACTCGACGAGGGCCGCCGGCGGGAGGTCAGCCGTCGTCGGGGCGTCGGCCCGCCCGGATCGCGTCCTCCACCAGGCCCATGACCCACGTCGCCCCGCGGATGGCGTCGCGGGGATCGAGACCCCAGCCGGCCACCAGCCGCTCGTAGGTCATGACGCTCCAGAGCACGTCCAACATGGCGGCCGCCAGTGTCCGGTCGCCCTCGGGCCAGTCGTCGGTGGCCGGGGCGACCGCGGCGACCAGTGCGTCGCGCAGCTGCTGGTCGGCGGCGATCAGCGTGGGGTCGGTGGGGGAGCCGCCCCCGGTGGGAAACGCCGACACGAACTCGAGGATCCGCCGGGTCACGCCGCGCAGCTCGTCCAGGCGCAGGCCCTCGAGGTCGACCCCGGCGTCGTCGGCGAGCCGGACGAACACGGCATCCCGCAGGTGCCGCTCGCTGGGGAAGTGCCGGTAGATGGTCCGTTCGGTGACGCCCGCCCGCTCGGCCACGGCCCGGACCGTGAGCGCCCGCCAGCTCCACACCGGGTGCTCGTGGAGCAGCTCGGCCCCGGCGGCCACGATCCGCTCCCGCGTCTCGGCGGCCCGCTGGCGCCGCAGCGGGCTGTCGTACCGGCGGCGCCGCGCCTGGTCGGTCAGCGTTGCCTCCATGACATCTCCGTCACCCTACGGACCCGAGGAAGTCGACGATGGCGGCGGGGGAGAGGGGCAGTCGGGTGACGGTGACCCCGACGGGTGCGAGGGCGTCGGCCACGGCGTTGACGACCGCCGCCGGCGCCCCGATGGCGCCACCCTCGCCCACGCCCTTGTAGCCGCCCGGCCCCGGGCTCGGCGTCTCGATGTGTGCGCCCGGTCCACACCGGGAACGACACGCCGGTGAGCAGCTCGTCGGGTTCGAGCGTGGTGGCCCACAGGCCGTCGAACGGATCGGCGGCCGGGATGCGCCGCGTGCTCCGGACCGACCGGGCCTCGACGGTGGCGTCGAGCGTCCGCACCACCGCCGGGTGCTCGGCGGCCGGGTCGGCGTGGGCCACGGAGCCGCCCACCGTGCCCCGGCTCCGGATCTGGAAGTGGCCGACCAGCGGCATCGCCCGGGCCAGCAGCGGCACGGCATCGGCAGCCACGGCGCTCCGCTCGACGGTGGCGTCGGTGGTCGTGGCGCCGATCCACACGGTGTCGCCCTGCCGCTCGATGCCTCGCAGCTCGGCGATCCGGCCGACGTCGACGAGGTGCTCGAACACCGCAAGGCGCAGGGCCAGCACCGGGATCAGGCTCTGGCCCCCGGCCAGCACCTTGGCCTCGTCGCCGAGGTCGGCCAGCACGGCCACCGCCTCGTCGACGGTGGTGGGGGCGGGGTGCACGAACGGCGCGGGCCTCATCGGCTCGGCTCGCCTCGTCGTGCCGTCGCCGGCCCGGGTCAGGCGATCTTGGCGGACCAGCCGCCGTCGACCGGGATGATCGCCCCGCTCACGTAGGACGCCCGGTCGGACGCCAGGAACGCCGCCACCTCGGCCACCTCGTGGGCCTGGCCGCCCCGGCCGAGCGGCGACCTCTCCAGCATCCCCGGCGGGGCGTGGCGCCCCATGATCTCGGTGTGGATGAAGCCCGGGCACAAGGCGTTCACCCGGATGCCCTGCGAGCCGTACTCCACCGCCGCGCACTTCGTGGCGCCGATCACCCCGTGCTTCGCCGCGTTGTAGACGCTGGTGAACGAAGAGCCGCCGAGGCCGCCGACCGACGACCAGTTGACGATCACCCCGCCGTCGCCGCCGGCAAGCATCGCCTTGATGGCGTGCTTCATCCCGAAGAGGACACCCCGCAGGTTGACGTCGAGCGTCCGCTCGTAGTGCTCGGTGGTGATGTCGGCGGTCATCATCCCCTCGGCGATGCCCGCCACGTTGCACATCACGTCGAGCCGCCCGAACTGCTCGACCGCCGTGGCGACGGCCGCCTCCAGGTCGGCCTCCTGGGTGACGTCGCAGTGGACCGGCACGACATCGCCACCCACCTCCTCGGCGGTGTCCTTCTCGGCGCCGCTGATGTCGGCGGCGACCACCTTCGCCCCTTCCCGGACGAACACCTTCACCGATGCCTTCGCCATGCCGGAGCCGGCGCCGGTGATCACCGCCACCTTCCCGTCCAAGAACCCCATCAGCTGTCCCCCTCCGCTCGCGCCTGCCGCGCTCGTCGATCCGCCGACGCCCGATGCCCCCGGCACGCCCGGCTCGCCGGTCGGTTCCCCGGACCCCTTGGATGCCCCGCATCGCCTGCACGCTGTCCCTGTCCGTGATCTGCATGCCACGCACCGTAGCACGTCGATACGAACATGTGTACCCCTCGATGTGCAAAGATGTCGGTCATGGCGTCGTGGTCCCGGTCATGGCTTCGTGATGGCGGGCAGGGTCTCCCACCCGCGCACCGTCGAGGTGGGCGCCAGCCGGGCGTTGTCGAGGTCGATCTCCCACTCCGGGAACCGCTTGAGCACCTCGTCGAGGGCGATCCGGCCCTCCAGCCGGGCCAGCGCCGCCCCCAGGCAGTAGTGGATGCCGTAGCCGAACGTGATGTGCGGCAGCTGCTCCCGGCGGATGTCGAAGGTGTCGCCGTCGACGAAGCGCCGGTCGTCCCGGTTGGCCGCGCCGACGAGCAGCAGCAGCACGTTGCCGGCCTCGATCGTCCGCCCGTACAGCTCGACGTCGCGGGCCACGTACCGGGCCACGTGCGGCGCCGGTGGCTCGAACCGCAGGATCTCCTCGATGGCGTCGGGGATGCGCGACGGGTCCTCCACCAGCAGCCGGCGCTGGTCGGGGTGGTCGGCCAGGACCTTGCCCGTCCACCCGATCAGGCGGGTGGTCGTCTCGTTGCCGGCGCCGGCCACCACGTTCACGTAGGTGAGCACCTCGCTGCGGGTGAGGCGGCGGACGGTGCCGGTCTCGTCCTCGAACTCCGCGTGCAGGAGCTGGGTCATCAGGTCGTCCGACGGGTGGTCGGCCCGCCAGTCGATGTAGTCGACGAAGGCCTCGCCGGTGGCGAAGCGCGCCTGCGAGTAGCGCATCGGTTGGCCGGGCTCGGTGCGGAGGGCGGCGTCGGACCGGTCGCGGATCGCCTCCTGGTCCTCCTCGGGGATGCCGAGGAGCATCCCGATCACCCGCATCGGCATCTGGGCGCCGAGGTCGCGCACGAAGTCGAAGCGGTCGCTGCCGGCCAGCGGGTCGAGGCACCGGGCGCAGTAGTCGCGGATCTGCGGCTCGAGGGCGGCCATCCGGCGCGGCGTGAACACCCGCGACAGGAGGCTGCGGTGGACGGTGTGGACGGGCGGGTCCTCGAAGATCAGCACGCCGGGTGGCATCTCGATGTCCGCCCGGATCAGCTCGAGGATCCCGCCCTTTCCGGAGATGAACGTGTCCTTGTCGTTCAGGCTCCGCTGGACGTCGTCGAAGCGGCTGAGGGCCCAGAAGTCGTACGGCTCGTTGTGGTAGAGCGGCGCCTCCTCCCGGAGCCGTCGGAAGGTGGGGTACGGGTCGGTGTCGATCTCGACGTCGTAGGGGTCGTAGTAGACGTCGCTCCCGCTGGTGACCGTCATGGTGCGTCCCCCCTCGCCCAAATTTGTGTCACCACTATGACGCGAATTGGGGGAGGTCGCCACCCACTCGGTCGCCGCCGCGGGCCGCCGCCGCTCAGGTGCGCAGGAGGACGCCCAGGAACAAGGCGCCGAGCGAGGCCGCCGCCCCGACCGCGGCCGCGACGGCCAGCACCTTCGTCGACCCGGCCGCCCGATGGACCGCGGCGCCCCCACCGGCCAGCGCCACCAGCACGAGCTTCACGCCCACGGTCACCTGGTACTCGATGTCGGTGTCGCCGATGTCGACCTCCAGCAGGTTCCACACCCCGGTCGCCACCAGCACGGCGAACGCCGGCCAAGCGATCCGGTCGAACCGGCGGGCCACCTCCCGGGTGGCGTCGGGCCCGAGGCGGCGCACCACCGGGACCAGCCCGGCCAGGGTGAGCTGGCCGCCGACCCACACGGTCGCCGCGAGCACGTGGAGGAACAGACGGATCGTCGCGTCGTGCACGGGGAGCATCCCCCTGGGTCTAGTACCCCCGACGCGCGCCGCGGCAGGGACCTTCGTCCGTGCTGCGATGAGTTCCGCACGGGGCCCGAGTCGCACCTCCGTGCGCCGTCGTCGCCCGGGACCGGCCCGGCCGTCCGCCCATGCGTGAAGGAGCCCACCATGCCCAGACCGTTCCGCTTCGGGATCCTCGCCCCGGTGCTGACCGACGTGCCGACCTGGCGCGACCAGGTGCGCCGCATCGCCGACCAGGGGTACTCGACGCTGCTGATGCCCGACTTCCCCCTGACCCAGCCGTCACCCGCGCCCACGCTGGCCGTGGCGGCGAGCCTCACCGGCATGACGGTGGGCACCTGGGTCTACGCGCTGCCGCTGCGCCCGGCGTGGACGACGGCGTGGGAGGCGCACTCCCTGTCGCTCCTCACCGATGGCCGCTTCGAGCTGGGCATCGGCACCGGCCGCCCCGGGATCGAGGACGAGCTCCGCGACCGCGGCATGCCGGTCCTGCCCCGGTCGGCGCGCCTGGCGCAGGTGCGCGAGGTGGTGGCCGAGCTGCGGCGCTTCGACGGCCCCGACCGCCGCACGCCGGTGGCGATGGCGGCACGCGGGCCGCAGGCGCTGGCGGTGGCGGCGGAGGTCGCCGACACGGTCGCCGTTGCCCTGATGCCGGGCGACGACCGGGCCGGGATCACCCGGGTCGTGCGCGACTTCCGCGCTGCCCATCCCGGCAAGGACATCGAGCTGGCGCAGCAGGTGCCGGTGGTCGGCGACACGTTCGGGGCCCACCTGGGCGTCCCGTCGCCCGACCTGGCCGCGCTGCACGCCGCCGACGCGCTGGAGGCGCTCCCCGCCGACCCGGCGGCCGCCATCGAGGAACTGCAGCGGCGCCGGGAGGAGATCGGCTTCTCCTACTTCGTGTTCGGCGCCGTCGCTGCCGACGCGCTCGCCCCGGTCGTCGCCGCCCTGGCCGGGACGTAGCGGGTCGGCGGCCGCACGCGGGGACGACCGGCGGGGGTGCCAGGGCAGACTCCCGGCGTGGCGCTCCCGCGGATCGCGCCGATGAAGGCGGTGACGGGGTCGCTGCCGACCTCGGGCTCCTGGGCGTTCGAGCTCAAGTGGGACGGCATGCGGGTGGTCGCGGCGGTGGGCGACGACGAGCAGCCCCTCCGGCTCGACACCACCCGCGGCCTCGACGCCGCGCCGCGGTTCCCCGAGCTGGCGGGCCTGCCCGCGGCGCTGGCGCCCCACCGGCTGATCCTCGACGGCGAGGTGGTGGCGTTCCGGGACGGTCGCCCGAGCTTCGGGCAGCTCCAGCATCGGATGCACCTGACCCGCCCGGCCGACGTCACCAGGGTCGCGGCGACGATCCCCGTCGTGTACGTGGTGTTCGACCTGCTGTGGCTCGACGGCGAGGACCTCACCGGCCGGCCCTACCT